>JAQVXN010000060.1 GCA_028709135.1 Bacteroidaceae bacterium
GTTTGTAATGTTGCCCTTGATGCTGTCGTTTCCGACATGTTTGGTAAATCTGCCACTTCCATCACGGACTATTTAATCTCATCTGATTCTTTTAACCCTGATCATTGCTCATCTCTTCTTAAAGGTTCTTTGAAGAATAAAGCTGATGAAGTAGTTGAATCTATTCAAGGATATCAGATGACAAAAGAACAAAAAGAACGTATGATAATGGTTCGTTCTCATCTAAACTTTGTTCAGCAATCTATTACAGAATTGGATCAAAAGCTTGATAAGATGGTAATCAACTACAATGCTACTATTGCACTGCTTTGTACCATCCCCGGAGTTGATAGAGCTTCTGCTATCACTATCATCTCCGAAATTGGTACTGATATGTCTCATTTTGCCAACTCAAAGCGGCTATGTTGTTGGGCAGGTCTCACTCCTAGCAACAACGAATCTGCTGGTAAGAAGAAATCTGTGAAAATTTCACGTGCTGGCGTTTACCTCAAACCTGCATTGGTACAAGTTGCCCATGCAGCCGCGAAATCTACCAATTCTCCTTACTATAGAAACAAATATGAATCTATTAGCAAAAGGAGGGGTAAAAAGAGAGCAATTATTGCTATCGCAAGGATGATACTAACTGCCATTTATCATATGCTTACTACTGGCGAGTTGTGGAATCCTAGTGATCTTTTTAAAATTGATATGCCACAATCAATGCGTGCAATCCAGAAAGAAAAAGCTATTAAACAAGCTAAAAAACTTCTGATCTCTGAAGGAATAATTACAGATGCCGATATAATTGTGGCTTAATTAAATGCTTATTTTTTTGATTATTAATGACCTTTATTAAGTTTGCCTATTTTTACATTCTCTCAAGTCGTTTTTCACGCTAGTACCTCAAACAAATTTTATTATTATACATGCTAACGCATTTCTTTGAATATGATTCTACTTCCATGATATTCAAACACAAATTGTTTATTAATTCTATACAAATGAATATGTTTATAAACTTAGTATTATTTTCAGCTGCTTTCCTTGCCATTTTGTTATCTCCTGCTAATTTTAATTTCACTTGCATCCCATTATCAATCCTTTATACCTTTCTAAATTCATCAGAACATTTACATTCAACAACATTTTCTAATTTAACATCTATTCCTATATCATTTAATTTCTTCAGATTACTCTTTACCTTGCCCCAATATGTTTTCCCGTTATTAGTTCGGAAGTTATAAAGAACCAGAAGCCGTTGCTCTGGACGTGAAACTGCGACATAATGTAAAAAAGAATCATCTTCATTATTCAAATTATAATCTTCTGCCAAAACGATTACCTGCTTGTACTCCAAGCCTTTAGCTGCGTGAACTGTAGTAATTACTCTTTCTTGCTTTTCACTATTATAAGTTGCGTAGTATCTATCATCATTTACCACCTTAAATAATTCATCTATTTCCTTTTTCATTTGTTCATCCTGAATATATCCCAATATTTCATACAACTTGATACATGAAGAATGAAACTCTGCATCATTATTGCATTTCTGTTGAATAACTTCTAACTGCTTTCTTATATTATTAAGTTTATAAGCATCAGAATTAGGAATTTCATCATAAAAATCATATTCCGAATATAACTCATTAAGAAGATATAAAGCAACTTGTCTTACAATCCACACATGTTCACTCTCTAAATCAGCATAATCTAATGGTGACCCTGGAATAAATGTAAAATCCAAATGATTCTCATTTAATTGTTTAGCCCATCTTTCACCATTTGCATTTTGTCTAACTAAAAAGGCACATGGTTTACTCAAATGACCCATTCATTTATTTCCGCAATTGTATATGACTCATCTTTATATGCATAGCAGCGCACTCCATTATCAAAGTTTTGTATTTGAAAATCTCTTCTGACATCATCCATAAACATATTTGAATAGTTTTGAATAGAAACTGTAGAACGGAAATTATGCCTTAGCCTAAATACATTGAAATCGCCATCACGAAGAATATTCTCAAATCCCTCTGAATAGCCACCCCTCCAACCATATATTGATTGTTTTAAATCACCAACAATAAATAGAGGGATTTTTAATTCCTTACATATGTAAGTGAACAAGTTATGCATATCTTTATCGCTATCTTGATATTCGTCAATAAATATTCTGAAATTTTAGCTTGCATATATCTCCTTGCTGCTTCTGAACCTTCCAAGATCTTTAATGCTAATTGAAATGAAAAATTTTTCCTATTGTCATTATATTTGCAAATAAATCCGGTATCTTTAATCTTATTAATTCCAATTTCAAAATTTCTGAACATATTTTCACTTGAATAATTTGGTTTAATTTCTTTCTTAAATTCTCGACCATATACATCATACATAAATGGATTAATAATTTCTTTTAATACAAAATTATCATTTGTACCAACAAAACCATCTCCTTTACTACCTGATAAACGTGTTTCAATTTCTTTTGCTGCTTTTTTTGTAAAGGTAATAGCTGCAAATGTTCTAAATGTATGATTAATAGCAATTTCTGCTTTAATCTTATCTACTGTAGTATGAGTCTTCCCTGTACCTGCACTTGCACTAATAGCTATATTCCCATCTTGTACAGTTATCTGTTCTCTTATGTCATTATCTATTGGCAACATAGGTCACACAGCTCCTTTATGCAAACAAATAACTTATGGTTGACTATTTTATTTATAACAGCCGGTGCTTTAATATCATTACACAGTTCAATCATATGAATCATCTTTTTATCTTGAAGGTAATCCACTGCATTCTTAGATGTATCTTTTGTCTTAATAAAACTATCCATCTTAGCTGGGATTGCCTCATATAAATCATTTTCCAAATCAACTCTAGACAAATAAATTTTCTGCTGCAACAACAAATCAACTTTATCCTTGTAATTCACATCGAAGATCATTAATTGAATACTCTTTTTATCTTTATCAAATTTTATACCCGTATAAGATACATTTTCTACTTCTGCTTCGCCAATTGTTGAAAGTCCTCTATTCAATCCTAAATGATTGTAATTTTTCTTTTTCTTATTATATTTTAAATCATTGTCAGTCTTAATCATGGTTACAACATTCAACTTATCTAATATTTTGCGATATTCTTTAAAGTTAATACCATTCACAACTAAAATGTATCCACCCTTTAGCTCATAATCCGGACATTTGAAAGACATAACAGTATCAAATAAAATTTTCTCTGATGGTCCCTCCACTAATAAGACATAATTTGCATAAATTGCTTCTGCCAGATTCTGATTAAGTTGAGTTTTTACTTTCTGGTATTCTTTTGGAACTTTATAATGAACCGATTTTCCATCCGTCTTATTGGTTTTATATATCTTTATAAGGTTAACCTCATCCATCGAACTCACAATCAATGGAGAGTGTGTCGTTAAAAACATATATTTAAAAATTGTATCTGTAAATAATTGTTTTGAGACCGCTAATTGCATTGAACGATGTAAGTGATTTTCCAATTCCTCAATTAAAAATATGTTAATTCTCGTATCTTCAAATTTTCTATTTTCAAGAGAAAGTAACGTATACGCCAGCAACTTCCTTCTTCCATCTCCAGAAGTAGGATAAGTGTTACCAGCTTCATAGTTTATGTAAGGCATTAGCTTTGATGCAACATTTTCTAATTCTACTTCTGAGCAAATTGTAATTTTAAATCCCTTCTCGTTTCGATACTTAAAGTACTCATCCCGAATAGTATTTTCCAAAGACTTAATGCTTCCCATGTTGCTGATATTTACATTAAGCTTGTCTATTATCTTTTTAACGTTATCTCTTTCACTTTGCGTCATACTGCTTTCTCGTTTAAAAATTTCTCTTGTATAATTCTTGAAAACATTATTTAGTTGCACAGAGGAATCAATATATATAACGTTAAAAATCTTATCTATTTCAAAATTTGCTTGTATACTAGGTACCGGTTCTAAATATAATAAATCACTGCCCCAATACAATTCCGGCACTACAGTAATACTTTCCTCCAAATATTTTGCTCGCAGTTGAATAAATACAGTGTCATATCCACTTGCAATTGCTCCTTGCATACGTCTACGAATTTTCTTATTATCGTTATCATTCGTATCACTAATATCCAATTCTACAGTAATGTCTATTTCTCTATCGGTTTTCTTTTGATAAAAATCAGATTCATTTAATCCTCTTCTTCTACATTCTTTATCAAAAATGAATCTAATTGCATATAGAAAGTTTGTTTTTCCAATGTCATTCAAACCAAAAAGAATATTTTTGTTTTCCAACCCTAACTCAACGTCTTCAAAATTACGAAAATTATGAATTTTAATCCGCCTTATCTCCATCTCAAGCCGTCCTTTTCTCTGTACTTTAATTTATAATTGCAGTTCTCTTATTCTATAATGAATTTAACAAACATATTACTGCTAACGACCATGTAACTTCATTATTTTTAATATACACTAACATTTTTGATATTCGATTACCTCAAGCATAATGAAACTCCTTTCAACTTCTCATTATTCTGCTCAATCATCAGATTGTCCAATTTACAATGGGATGTTGAAGTTGGACAATCTATTGCTAATCACTATTATATTTATTATATATTGTGCATATCTTCTTTTTAAACGTACCACTCCTCCGGAATTAATTTATCTCCATTTCTCCATTCAACTACTTCATGAACGCCTTCAATACCTCCGTATATGCTACTGTCAGCATGTTCAAGAATGATGCATTGCCAAGCACCCTTTTTTTCAGAAATAGATTTAGCGAGAGTCTTGAATATACTTTTCACTGCATTAATATCTTCATTTTCATATTGAGGATCATATTCATGATTCTCATCGTTTCGCCTTAATTTAGGAAAATAAACTTGGCTTGGCTGATCTAAAATTACAAAACTTGGAACACAGGATAAATCAAGCTCTAAAAAATATTCTTGCAAGGAACACATTAAACCAATATGAAAAGACACCCAATTTGATGCACTACCAACTTCAGAAAGAAAATGCCAATGACCATCATTACTAAGAACAGAAATATTTAAATCCTTAATACTAAATTTTGGAGCTACCTTGCGATACCTATCCTCAACATCAAGAGTTTCTAAATGCTTAAGAATCCCTTGAGAAATAATTGCAACAGCATTATCAATACGTTCTTGAACTTTTTTTCTATCAACTAACTTTATTAAGTCGTTATACTCTTTTTCTAAGACGAAAATTTCTTTTTGCAAGTCACCACCATCAACAAGTTTTTCGAATATCTCCATTGATGCTTGTAAATGACCAAGAAATAAGAACATGCTTTTTTTACGATGAAATTCTCCCTGTGCAATTTCATCACGGGCTAACAACAAGTCAAATCGCTTTTGATACTTTTCCTTTTCATCTAAAAGTTTCTGCAATTCTAATTTAATTCTCTCTTCTTCTCTTGAAAACGAAGTAGGAACATCCGCAACTTTTATTGATTGTTCTTCAAATTTTTTAAATGCTTTAATAACCTTAGAAAGTTCATTTGTCTTTTTGGGATGTTCAGTACCACCACATACGGGGCATTCGTTGGACTGAGATGATATACTTTCCAACCATTGTGAAATGTGTAATCTTTCTGCTCTCTTATTCTGAGAAATACCGTAATCAATAAGACCCAATTTTAAGCGTCTAATATCACTAAGTCTTTTCTTTGTAGCACCAATCTGAACACTAATTCTTTCTTCTTCAAATTCTAGATCCGAAATTTCCTGATTAGCTATTTCGATATTATCAAATTTGGTTTTTGTGTATTCCGGGATATTTTCAAATATCTGCTTTGCTACTTCTAACAAATCTTCTGGTTTAGTCTCACTAGAAACCTCTTTTTCAAGGATTCCATATTCATTTGCTACTTTTAAATGGCCAAGCATATTAGCCATCCAGGAAGATGATACATTTTTAACCTTTTCATACTCTTTTCTTAGTTGATTGAGTCTTTTTTCTATATATTGAAGACGTTGTCTTGCAACTAAAATTTCAATATTTTCAGCTCCCAAAATAAAGGGAAACCAATTCCTTAGTCTTTCTCGGTGTTCATGAGCATGCGTTTTATAAAATAAAACATTTTGATTTGCAACAATGTCCTGATTCTGAAAGACTAATGCCATCAAATCTCGGAACCCCAATCGAGCTTGATAGCTTTCAGTTTCATTTTTCCCATCACCCAAACCAAAATAAGGAACAGATGCAATGGAGTTCAGAATATTCTTTATACCATCAGTATTCTCATTAGGGTCTATAATTGCAGGGGGAATACTAACAAATGCCCCTCGAGACAAGTGAAAATCATTAGAAACATTATTCCCACTTGGTACTTTCCTTGAAATCAAAATTTGCTCTATTTCTGTTTGAAAAACAACACCATACCAGGATGCATAATCACGTATTGTATCTATGGGTATAAGACAATCGCTAGATGCAAGACAATAATCGATAATTGGAATAATTGCAGATTTACCTGTGCGTGATGCTCCAGTTATTACATTTACTTTACCTATTTCAAATGAAATGATTTTCGGTGCAAACTCTGCAGATTTTGGCCAAATTATTAATTTTAATAGTTGAAATTTCATTAGAATACCACCTTTAGATAAGCTTCAATAGTTGAAACATCATGTTTAGATAACCATTTACCAAGTATTTCAGCTTTTTTCCCTTCATTTGTAATATTTTTTTTCAAAGCCTTCCCGCG
Organism: Bacteroidaceae bacterium; assembly: GCA_028709135.1. Taxonomy (GTDB): domain Bacteria; phylum Bacteroidota; class Bacteroidia; order Bacteroidales; family Bacteroidaceae; genus UBA6382. The sequence continues at coordinate 6,744 of JAQVXN010000060.1, forward strand.
ACTTGCGCTCTTCTTTAAATCACGAGGATACAATTTTCCACTATCTACATCCCAAAAGAGCAGGCCTTCTGCAATTGCAATATCAATTGCAGCCAATGTATATTCGCGTTTTTCTATTATGCGATATTGGATAGATAACAATATGTCTGAGTTTTTTGTATTTTCAAAACTGCGAGCATAAGATTGCAAATCAGTCCTTTGATTATTAATTGGTTTGAGTAATTCCTTATTTGTCAAAATGGCACTGGCTAGAAAATGCAAAAGCCCTATTGGAGCGTCACCGTGTGGATGACCGCTGCAGTAACCTTGAGTAAATCTCCATAGTAAAAAAGCACCTATAGTTGGAGTATTCCAAAGCTTAACCTCATCAACTAATTTTCCCAAAATCATTCCCCCTCTTGTCCATTAAAAATTTTTTCCCAATTTGGATTCCAACCTATTATTGGCACATCAGCTAAAGCGTGATATGTACCAGCAATTGTTGAGGCTGGTGGTACCATATCTCTTATTGTTTCCTGCCTTGACTTGCACTCACTTAAAAGAAGTTGTCCTTGTTCTACATCTCCCAATTGCTTTTGCGTAATTTGTATTTTTTTCCTTTGGTTTTTCCAAAAAGATATTAACCGTTCTTCAAAATTGGAAGCAACCTCTTCATCAATAATTTCATTGTCAATCCACTTTTCACGATTCACGTCTGCACGTAGATAGTCCGAAATTTCAGCAAGTATTTCTTCATCCTTAAGTGCTATTGCTTCAAGTTGCTGTAAATATCTTGGGCGAGATATAACTTGATTAAGTACCTTTTCATTCTCCCTAGAATATTGCATTGTGAAATCAATGAGTTCCCTGCATCGTGACCGATCAAATAAAACTAAGAATTGATTGTTAAATTGTTCCCAACTTATAATTGCACTTTTCCGAACTGCGATTTTTTCCATTATTTCTTTTTGTAACCACCCACTAAGGTTTTCAATAATAAATTCAATTTGGTTCCTTGGAACATGACTCCTCTGTATTTCAATCCTCACATCATCATAAACTGCACCATTCCCTATTTGCAATTCAAATTTTTGTATTATTTTTACCAATAACGTCCCATTTTTATTGACAACAGAATCGTAATATTCCCATATTTCATGAGATGGTTTAATATCACTTAGTTCATTTTTTGCATATTCTATGGCACTCAGAGTTTCTGATTCATTCTGCGCAGAACTAAATTTATTAATAATGCCTTGCCTTCCAGACTGATTACAATACAATACAAATTGTGTTTTCTCAACATCTAATTCCTTATCATTTATTGCGTTAATCCAATTTGAGAATGTTTTCCATAAGTCAGTAGATCTGTCAGTCAATGGATTGCCAACAATTGATGATTTGTCCTCCTCAGAAAGTAACTCACCGTTTGCTGATAATGTCGCAACATCCCCTAATACTTCAACACAAACAACATCATTTGGAGCACTTCTCAAAAGATGATAGAGGGCGCGTGGGAACTGCAATGAGTAACCTAATAATTGACCAGGTGCATTAAATTTCATAAATAATCCTCCATTAGTCGATGATAATCATCATTAACTTAAATTTTTATCTACCCATTATTTACCAAATATATAGTATGGAAATATCCCAAATAAGCCACATGGCATATGTTAAATTTCTAATTCAGATTTATGACTATAATCTCTGCACACAAAATATCATTAAATACATTATGCCTTATATTAGAGATATTCTATTTTAAACAACATAGAGTTCACAAATTTATATTACTAATTTATTTTATGATTAATTCAGCAAAACTTATAAACTATATTACTTAGTCACCAATCACGAAATCCTATCCTTCTCAATAAATTCATTAAAATCATCTGCTTCTTCAAATGTAACATCACATCCAAGTGCCTCAAAATGTCTATGACCACATTTAATTTTTGCACTTTCCGTAGGTCTTAATGACTCTGTTAATATGTTACCTTTAGTTTCAAGTACGAAATATAATTTATCTTGGCCGTCTAAATCTATTAGAACTGCCCAGTCAGGATTGTATGAACCAAGGGGAGTGGAAATTTTAAACCAATCTGGTAATTTAGCATATAATTTTACTCGATTGTTTTTTTCAAATCTTTCTGCAAACTGTTCTTCATTGCCACTATCATAAACAACATAGTCATAAACAGATTTATTGCTTTTTAACATATTTTTTGATAGATATCCCGTAAGTTCCTCTTCTTCAAACAATTCCTGTGCATAA
>JAQVXN010000061.1 GCA_028709135.1 Bacteroidaceae bacterium
GGGTCTTTCTTCTTCTGTCATGGCTAACCTCTTTATTTATTTGATAAAATTGTTTTTGAATGATTCCACAATTTCATTCGGATCTGGTACGATACCGCCCAAACGACCGAAATGTTTTACTGGGACTGCGCCTTCTACAGCGAGTCGGACATCGCTAATCATTTGTCCGGCTTTCATTTCCGGAACAAGTATTGCTTTTATGTTATGTTGAACTAGTGCTGATATTTGTTTTTCAGGGAATGGCCATAAGCTGATAGGACGGAAAAGCCCTACCTTGTAGCCCTCTTCGCGTAAGAGATCTACTGCTTCCATACTAATGCGGGCAACGGAACCAAAAGAAATAAATAGATATTCAGCATCTTCGCAGAGATACTCTTCGAAACGAACCTCATCACGTCGAATGGTATCATATTTTTTTTGAAGTCGGAGATTTTTCTCTTCCATGGCTTTTGGATCTAGTTCCAAAGATGTGAGAATATTTGGTTTGCGATGGTGTAGTCCGTGTCCGTTTGTTGCCCATGGACAGTTTTTGGCAATTTCCTCTTCGGTGCGTCTTGGTTTTGCAGGGGGTAAAATTACCTTTTCCATCATTTGTCCGATAACACCATCTGAAAGAATTATGGTCGGATTTCGGTATTTGAAAGCCAATTCAAAAGCGAGGTCAACAAAGTCTGCCATTTCTTGTACCGAATTGGGAGCTAATACTATTGTGTTGTAATCTCCGTTCCCGCCTCCTATGGTAGCCTGATAATAATCTCCTTGGCTTGGTTGTATAGTGCCTAAACCCGGACCTCCGCGCTGTACATTAACAATTAATGCCGGAATTTCGGCTCCAGCCATATAGGTAATGCCTTCTTGCATAAGAGCTACGCCAGGGCTTGAAGATGATGTCATGACTCTTTTTCCAGAACCGCCTCCGCCATAGAGCATGTTTACGGCGGCAACTTCACTTTCAGCTTGGAGCACAACCATTCCTGTTGTTTCCCATGGTTTCAAAAGTGATAGTGCTTCCAATATTTCTGACTGAGGGGTAATGGGATAACCAAAGTATCCATCGCATCCACAGCGAATGGCAGCGTGCGCAATGGCTTCGTTTCCTTTCATCAATTCCACTTTGTTTTCTTCCATAATTTATTCCTCCTTTTTTCGATAAACATTAATGCAACCGTCTGGGCAAACAATAGCGCATGACTTACATCCGGTGCATTTTTCAACATTGATTTGCTGTACATAAGGATAACCCTTTCGGTTTACTTTTTTGGGCGCTAATTCTAATAGCCCTAATGGACATACTTCCATGCAAAGACAGCAACCTTTACATCTGTCCATATTGATCACAATGGCTCCTTTTATTCTACTCATTATTGACAATATATATCTTTGTTATAAAAATCCAATATGTTTTGAGCCATTTTCATGGCTTCGCGCGCAGGGCTTTCTGGATTCAAACTGAGGGCTTCTAAATAGTTTTCTATGGCCTCTTTCCAATTATTTGTTTTGTAATAGGCATTTCCACGTAAATAGTACAGCTCATCATTTTGCTTGTTCTCTTCTATTTTTAGGTTCAGTAGCTGGATGGCTTCTTTAACCTTACCTGTTCGCAAAAGGGAATCTATGTTTTCTCTATCCTGCATTTCTTTATTTGTTTGCCGCAAAATTACTCTATTTTTGTTGCTCACTTTTTAAAACGTAATGATTAAACGTTTATTAACTCAAAATTGAAGTATATTAAATGAATGATATATAGATAAACAGTTGATCTACATTACTCTAACAGCTAATCTGATGTAGTTTCTAATGAAACAAACAAATTTTGTCTGTTTGAGCAATAAATTTTAAGTCTGCGCTTTCTCCTCCAAATTGTGCAACTATTCATTATTGAATACTTACGAAAAAGCTTTATAAACAGTAGTTTAAAGTTAATAATGACGATGATGAAAAACTTTATTTGTAGTATATCTGGTTTGCGGAATTAAATATGGGCTAACTTAATTCTGGTTTAGGGATAGATATGTACAAGTTCACAAATATTTCTTGCCAGATGCCTGATATACCAATGCTAGATTACCTTTAATATAAGAAGGTATATGCGTGTGCTCATTGGAATTCTTACTGGACTTATATTGAGACAGAGTATCTGTCAACGAGATAAGACTTGTGTAAAAATATATTTGTTGTATTTTCGACGAATCCCAACTTGTTTTTTACAAATGCGAACTTTTAAAAACCTGTGAGACAGCTGAATTCCTATTAAACGTCAAGTGAACATCTTCTTCTATAATTTTTGAAAACGCGTGAACCGTGTCACTTTTCGTTGTAACGTGCTTTGATTAAGAAACTTATTTTAGTGTCACGTCTATTTATTAATAGTGTTGTAAATGAATGGGTTTATTTTAGGTTAATATGCTATATATAAATATGGATGTTGTTTTGAAAAAAGGAGAAGGGAATGCTTCTGATAAAAAAGAGAATTACCTATGGGATAGGAAGCCAAAAAAATAATGTATAAAAGCTGTACAGGTTATTTTTAGTAAGATTAGTGAAGAACTCCTATAGTTTAAATCATTGTAGGTATAACTAATAGAATCCGTCGGTGAAATCAAATATGGTTTGATTTACGTCGACGGGTTATATCTGTCAGTTTTAGTAGAAATAGAGAAACTACTTTAAATCTAGATTATTTGTTGCTGTTTACAACGATATAGGTCTTTTTATCCTTGCCAACGCCGGTAATGGTTAATTTTTTCCAAGATGCAGGAAGTACAGAATGATGTTGTGTTATGCCATGATCTGTAATTGAGAGTCCTCCAAAACCGTTAATAACAGCTTGTAACATGGCTCCTGCTCCGGTTGCAAAATATGGATTGTGAGATGAGGGTGTTTCAGCAAAAGCATTGAAGGGGGGATGTACATTTGGACGGTAACTGCGCCTAAACATTTCTTCTGCCTTTTTAGATTGTCCTAAGTGGTTATAGATGACGCTGAAAATGCCGAAGGCCATAGCTGGACCATTTTTCATATCAATTTTTTGAATGTAATAATCCAGATCTTTGAGAATTTGTTTCTTGTCTGTAATGATGTCAAATGGATAGCTAAGTAGATTTGCATCTCCTTGTTTAATAGTTTGCCCGTTGTAACCGTCATATTCTGCAGTTACTCCATTATTCATTTTAACTATACGAATTTTTTTTGCAATTGCAGACCATTCTTTGGGCGTTTTTTCGTTAATTATTTTTGCGGCTTTAACAGCACATTTTAGGGTGGTAATGGCAGCTCCATTGGTGAATGCATTATCATTTACATCTTGGGCATATTCATCTGCGCCAATTACCTTATTAATAGAGTAGGTGCCGTCAGAATTTGCTTTGACTCTGCTTGCCCAAAATTCGGCTGCGGCTTTGATAAGAGGCCATCCTTCATTGCGAAGCCATTCTTTATTACGTGTCACGCGATAATAGTTCCATGCCCCAAAAGCAATATCTCCTGTAATATGGTGCTCAAATTGGCCAGTAGTTGCAAAGGTTGGTGTGGATTCTTGTCCGAAATCATCAGATTCCCAAGGAAACATGGCACCTTTATATCCACATACAGAGGCTCGCGTTTTGGCGGCGTCCAAACGTTTGCAACGGTAGTTTATCATTGATTCAGCTATACCTTGATTCATAAATAGCATGGGGGGGTACATCCATATTTCGGAATCCCAGAAAATATGTCCGTTATACCCTTGTGAAGAAAGTCCCATCGGCGAAATGCTTAAACTTGTGCCTTGTCTGCAATAAGAGTATAAATTGTAAAGTGCACAACGTATCACTTGTTGTGCTTCCAAGTCACCGTCAATCCTGATGTCGCCTTGCCAGAGTTCGTCCCAAAGACGGTTGTGTCCGGAAATGACTTGATCGATGCCTTGCAACTTAAGGAAAATTAGTTCTCGTTCAGATTCACTATAAGGGTCACTAAAGTCGTGAGTCGTGCAGACTGTTGCGCCTAGCGTGAGTGTTGCCCGTTGTCCTGCTGTCATGTGGATTTTTGCATAGGCAGTTTTCTTGTCATCAGAACCACTTAATTTAAAGTCACCCTTTTCAGGGATAAACATAGCAGAGACGGATTCTTTGTATCTTCCGTGAGCAGTTTCAGCATTTGTTTTGAGAATTTCTACATTAGCGTCACCCTTAATGATGCGGTATTGTGAAATAGGTTTTTTGTATTCTTTATCTGGAATTTGCATAATATTACTGAACGATATATCTGCGTTGTCGATGGCTTGAAGTTGAATCCTGATTATGGCTGAATAGGGTAAGTTTCTGAGGGCGATTACCGTGTATGTGACTTTTACTTTTCCTTCAGCGATAAAAGATGAGTTATGACTTGCATGTCGCATGTCAAGGCTTTGTTCCCAGTTGGAAATATTTTTATCATTAATATCATTACCATCCACATTCATTACAAGATTAAATGGATTGATGCCTTTTATCATGCAATTAACACCAGAATCATCATTATATTCAAAAATATGATTCAATATAAGGTGACGAATAGAAAAAGGTTCTTTCCACGGCAAGATTCCGATGGTACCATTAGCCACAGGCACTCCTGTGTAGTCTGCATGGATGTCGTTAGTTGAAATTAGCCATCCTTTTTCTTCATTTGCAGCTTGAGTGGTGTAAACGGTGAAAAAAGATATCATCAAGAGGAGTACAATTGTTTTTTTCATAAGATCTGAATATTCCCTGCAAAATTAATCGTTTTTTGTTCGAAAGAAGTATTTAGAAAAGAGTTTTTGGGGGAATAATGCTTTTTAAATGCAGGATTTCTGAGTATTATTTTGTTATTGGTTGGAGCGTTTTTGTAATTTTGCAGAAAATTTATCTGAATGAGGAAAGTAGTCATCTTCGCAATGTACATTTTGGTTTCAATATTTCATCTTGAGGCCAGTCCTGCTTTCAGAATAAGAAAAGTTGTAATGCAGTCAGATGGTACGTTGTTGACTGTTATAAAAATGGGAAATGAAGATTTTTCATATTATGTTACGTTAGATAGTATTCCAATAATAAAAGGAAAGGACGGGATATTTTTTTATGCACGTTTTAATACAGCCGACGATTTAGTTACTGATACAGTGCTAGCACATAATAAGGAGTTGAGGACGCCGGATGAGGCAGTTTTAGCGTTAGAATTGAGAACAGAGTTTCGGCGGCGTTTGATGATGAAAGTTGGAAAACAGCGATATGGTGTTGGTGTGCTGTCTGAGGCCAGTGTAAATTCTCTTGGAGCACAGCATCTTCCTGTTATTTTGGTACAATTTGAAGACGTGAAATTTGTAGAAGCAAATGATACATATAAATTTACAGATGATGCTGCATTTTTTGAACGTCATTTCAATGAAGAAAATTATAAAGATGAGGGTGCCGGCAGTGTACGTGACTATTTTATTAGTCAAAGTGATAGCTTGTTTAGACCTACATTCGATATTATAGGTCCTGTTACGCTGAGTAATAAAATGGCTTATTATGGGGGAAATAATAGTAGTGGTTCTGATGGCAGAGTGATTGAAATGATGCAAGAAGCTATTAGTAAGGCGTTGGAGTCTGGTGCCGATTTTTCAAAATATGCAACATCTTCTAAGGGGATACCTTTTGTAGCGATTATTTATGCGGGTTATGGAGAACAGGCTTCAGATGTGGAGGATGCTGTTTGGGCCAGATATGAGTCGAAATTGTATTATAATGCCGGCAATTATACCTTCCGTTCTGCGCTATGCACTAATGAAATAGCTGATTATAATGGCCATGGAGTTGAACGAGATGGTATAGGCACTTTTTGTCACGAACTTTCACATGCTTTAGGCTTACCTGATTTCTATAATACCTCAAGTGTTTCAAATGTTTTTGGCTTAGACTATTGGGATATTATGGATTATGGTCAATTTTGGAATGACTGTAAAACACCTGTTGGTTATTCTGCGTATGAACGTAATTTTATGAAATGGTTGAAAATAGATACACTCCAAACATATAAACAATTGGTAAATTTGCCATCTCTTTCATCACGAAGTGCTCATAGAGCTTATAAAATTATAAATGAAAATGATGCTACAGGTAATGAATATTATATTTTGGAAAATCGTCAATCATCTGCCTGGTTTTCAAACGATTTTGGTAATGGTATGCTGATTTATCACGTAGATTATGATGTTGACGAGTGGACTTCAAACGATGTAAATAATGATGAGAATCACCAGCGTATGACCATTTTACCTGCCGATGGGGTGCTAACAAGTTACAGTGATGCTCAGCCTATTGATTACCAAGGAGATTTGTTTCCCGGAGCTAAAAATGTAACAGAATTGTCAGATAATAGTATACCTTCTGATACGGCTTATGTAGGTAAGTATATGCATCGAAAACTTAAAAAAATTCAACAAATTGCTGATGGAATGATTTCTTTTTACTATATGTCTGATGGAAAAATGGCAGAACCTGTTGATTTTAGTTTAACGCACAAATCTGACAAGGAAATATCTGTAAGTTGGTTGTCAGCTTCTGAAAATGATGTACAAAGTACCTATGTACTATGTTTAAAACATGACAATATTCTTGTAGCCTCTGATACTGTATCTGTTACATCATTTACTTTTCAAAACCTTTTTGAAAATACGTCGTATACCATAGAACTTAAGGCTATAGCACCTGATTATATTGATTCTGATGTTCAGGCAATGGAAATTAGTACTTATCCAACCGATGTACATTTATTGTCTGTGGAACATTTTTCGGATAAAATTGAAGTTTTTGCTCCTGATGGACGCTATCTGGGGATGAAAACTAAAAAGGCATTTGAAGAGAGTGTACATCGCTATGGGGCAGGTATATATTTGGTAAGGGATAATGGCCAATGGAAGAAAGTTCTGATGAAGTAGTTAATAAGTGGTAGCGTTATGAGCTTTTCTTTTTTATGACATCGAAAACGTAATGTTAATAAACAAATTATAGAATGAAGAAATTAATTAAAATTGTAATTGTTGGTGTGGCTATTGGTTTAGTACCCGTATTTTCACAGGCACAGGAAATTAAAGATGTTTTGTCGAGTGTGGCTAAGGCCGCAACTTCTTCAACAGATGTATTAGGTTCGCTTTTGGGTAAGACAAAAGTGAATGAAGGAGATATAGTAGGTACATGGTCTTATTCCAAACCTGCTGTGGTTTTTGAATCTGCCAATTTACTTAAAAAGGCTGGTGGCAGCATCATTTCAAGTGCAGTGGAAAGTAAAGTGGCAGCACAACTTGCACAATATGGAATTAAAGCTGGCAGCATGATATTTACATTTACAGCAGACAAGAAGTTTACTTGTAAGGTGGGTACTCATATTATAAATGGAACGTATGGTGTTAGTGGATCAAATATTGTGTTTAACTATCTTGATGTTAAGACTCTTATCGTCAATATAAAGCATTCTGGAAAAAACATGCAACTTTCATTTACAGCTGATAAGTTGTTGACATTTTTGCAAGGGTTGAATACAGTCAATGGGGCGAATCAAACATTGAATACAATTACGTCTATTATGAAGTCATATAGTGGAATGCAACTTGGTCTGCAGTTTACGAAGAAGAAATAATTATAATGATAGATTTAAAAAAGCGGAATATAAAAAATGTTCCGCTTTTTTTAGTTTCTAGCTTGTTGTTTGAATGACTTTATGATATACAAACTTATTTAAGTTGTTATCAAATACGTGTAGAGCGTTTTTGGCAAATATTCAACTTGGTTTTTGAACCTTTTTTATATCATTACTATGGTAGAAACCAAATTATTTTACGTACTTTTGTAGCATATTAATACAACTGCGATGATTCATAAGAAATTAATAATGATGGCGCTTTGCCTGTATCTGGTTTTGCCAAACCTGATGGCAGCAGGAGAAAAAGAAGGAGAACAGAAAACGGTGTATCTTTTTGGTATTGCGAAAAATTATGCAGACTCTGTGACGTGCCTGACCGGAGTTATGAAGATGGATCATGTAAATATCGATAAAAGTACTAAAGGGGTCGCTAATCTGGATATGTATACTGAACAGTTGAACAATTATTTTAAGCATCAAAGTCTTTTTGGTTATATTTGTGCTACCTTTTATTCAGAAAACAGTAAAAACATTGAAAAGCAATATTTGAAACTGAAAAAAAAGATATCCAAAGAAAAAGGCACGACATTGAAAATGCTTACTGAATCAGATTTCAAATACAATTATGTGAATTCAAAGCAGATTTATCGTAACGAACCAGCTAAGCCAGATTCTGATCAACCTGAAGAATAATTGATGGTAACGTCTTTTTATTGTATTGCAAACTTTTACATTAAAATTGTTTTTACGCATTTTGTACATGAACAATTTAAAGTTCCTGTTCAATATGAGCCTTTTGAAATTTCACAAGAAGAATGTGGTTCGATACTCTTTTCTTTAGTTGTAGATAATGATTTTACATTTAAGGAAAAAGGGAAAATTATAGGGCATTTTCATTCTGGTGAAAATCATCAAGACGTATATCTGCTGGATGATGGCAGTTATCAAATAGAAACTTATAACATGCAAGGCACTAAAGTGTGTGAAATGCAAACGAATAAAAATTTTACAAGTGCAATAATAGCGTTGATGGGGGACGATCGTAAACAATACGTAATGGGATTTAATAATGCTATGATGATTGGCTTTGCTTTTGCGTCGGCATCACATAGTTGTTTGTTGATGCATGCATCGGTTACGATGTATCAGGATAAAGGCTATTTGTTTTTGGGAAAGAGTGGCACAGGGAAAAGTACCCATTCTAATTTGTGGTTGAAAAATTTTAAAGGTGCGGAATTGCTAAATGATGATAGTCCTGCGTTACGTATCGTACAGGGATGTGCTTTGGTTTATGGGACGCCATGGAGCGGAAAGACTCCTTGTTATAAAAATAGACATGTTCCAATTGGAGGTG
>JAQVXN010000062.1 GCA_028709135.1 Bacteroidaceae bacterium
TTTCGCGCAAATTATTCTCGTAAATTTTGCGCATTTGCTCTTTGACCTTTGAAAGATATTCCTGTCCGACGCCGTGGTCTGCAATATTTTTCATACCTTCGTCAACAAGTAGAAGCGCAGAGTCGCATTTCTCAGGTTTTACAGGGCAGGCGGTTTCAAGTAAAAATATCGGATTAGGGTCGTTGAGTAGAGTGACATCTGAATTAATGGAATAGACTAAACTGTATTTTTCGCGGACCGTTTGTAAATACATTTCGTCAAGGACGCGTCCTGCAGCTTCGCTTACAGCATCATTTTTTACGCTGTAGGGATATTTGCCGTTCCAGGCTTGAACCATAATAGCCATGGGCGTTTCCATTTTTTTGTTGAAGCGGCATTGTTGCATGCCTTTCCAAAAAGTTAAACCATCATTTTTGTAGTTTTCTGGTTTACTCTTCTGTACCGGAAGGCTAGCAAGATAGAGTTTTGCAAATGTCCGGATAGAATCTGCATTGATGTTCCCGGTGAAGATAAAGGTGAAGTCATTTGCGTTGCCAAAACGTTCCTGATAAATTTTACGGATACCTTCATAGCTGACATTCTTCAAACGCTCCAGAGTAAAAGGCTGTTGACGTGGATTGTTGTCGCGAAAACGTATGGTAGCAGAATCTTGTAATGCACTTTGCGGGTTTGCCGCGCGGTTTGCCAATTCCTGTTCTTCGTTTTTCAGAACATTGCGATAGTTCAACGTGTCATTATTCAGTTGTGTGAAATAAAGATGTACGAGCTGCATGAATGTGCGGAAATCTTTAGGAGATGATTTCCCGTTAATACTTTCCGTGTAATGTCTTATTTGCGGAGCAATGCTGACTTGGCGTCCGGTTAGTGCTTTGCGCAGATCGTTACTGTTGAACTGCCCTAAACCATTGTTGCCCATGACGTCGTTAAACATTTGTGCGTTGTCCAGCTCTTTTAAGGGCAATTCACTTGTCCCTCCTTTGCTGACGGCACTCATAATGATTTTGGATTCGTCGAAGTCAGTGGATTTGTATAGCACTTTAATACCATTTGAGAGTACGATGGTTTTGTATCCCATGTTGTCTGCTGGCAATTCTTTTTTGATGGTCCCGGCTTGTGGTTCATTTTCCAAAAGTTTGGTGTTGACAGTTTTGACTTCATAGGGTTTAATGTCCTCGGTTTTAACTTGAGTCAAGAGCTTTTCGAACACGTCTTTTTCGGGAACAGTAACATTTTCACGTTCAGGATAGGTAGCTAAAATGACGACATTGGTATCGAGTTTACCTACTATTTTTTGTAAGTAGGTGTTTACGATATTGAGAGGTATCATCTTTGCCATTTGTTTATAGAGCTGATATCTCATTTCGAACGAAGTTTTTAATTCGTTATCTAAGAAATTATTAACGCATTCATTAACGAGCTGACCTGTTTTAACCTTTTTACGAGCTTCGCGGGCTTGATCCCAATTGCTCAGGTATTGTGTTTTGGCACGTTCGTATTCGGCGTCGGTAAAACCATATTTTACTGCTCGGATAATTTCACGCAACATATCTGCGGTAGCTTCTTCCGATTTACCGTCTTTAGGCGTAACATCGAATGTTAAGGCTTTTTTGGTGGTGGCAAGGATATAATCCTCGTCGCTCATATCAAGCGCGTTATATGGCGCATCCGGATTTTGTAGCAAGTCGTCAAACCGATAAGAGAACATCTGGCTCAAAATCGTTGTAATATAGTTCATTGGTACTACTGCAGCCGTAGAGCGAAGTTCTCTGGGTAGCACATCATGTTTGATGGCGATTTCAATATTTGGTGTGGTTACTTCTTTATCTTTGTCTACCACAATAATGGGCTGTGCGTTGTCTGGAACCGGATAATATTCAAATTTGGAAGGTGTTTTTGGTGTTGGAATTTTTCCAAACAGGGTTTTAACTTTTTGTTCCATCTGTTTGACATCGAAATCTCCTATGATGACGATTCCTTGCAAATCAGGGCGATACCATTTTTCATAATAGGCGCGCAAAGCTTCCGGTTTGAAATTATCGACTACGCTCATCAAACCGATGGGCAGACGGTTTCCATATTTTGAACCTGCCATTAGAGTCGGTAATTGGCGTTCCAGAATTCTCATCATAGCAGATGAGCGCATGCGCCATTCTTCGTGAATTACACCGCGTTCCTTGTCGATCTCTTTGGGATCGAGGGTCAGAGCGTGTGACCAGTCATATAAAATGAGCAGGCAGGAATCCAAGTTCTTTTCATCTGTAGTAGGCACATTGTTAATATTGTAAACCGTGCGATCTGCTGCGGTATAGGCATTCAGATCGGCTCCGAACTGAATACCGATGCGCTGGCAATATTGTATCAGGGCATTTCCCGGGAAATGTTCTGAGCCGTTGAAACACATATGTTCCAAGAAGTGAGCCAAACCACGTTGATTTTCTTCCTCCTGCACGGCACCTACTTTATGTGCGATGTAGAAATAGGCGCGATTGCGCGGGTTGTCGTTATGCTGAATGTAATAGGTCATACCATTCGGAAGGGTACCTTTTACCACAGCTGTGTCAAATGGCAGCGGCTGCATGGCCTGCTGATTTTGTGCGGAAATAAACCTGCAACACAGTAACAGAATGATTGTGAAAAGAACTTTTTTCATTATGATGTTGTATCAATTAATAACTTGTGGCATTTTGTCATCTCGTAGTCCTTGTTCTGCCAGATGAAAATATTTAAAGTCGTCATCGCAGAAAGTCTTTAATATGAATTGCAAAGTTAAGATTTTTAAGTGGTTTTATGTAGTAAATCAGAGGTGTATTTTTTTACCATGATAAGTTGGTCAACTGCTAGAGCTCTTTATTCTATGGCATTGACGGCATAAATCAATATACTTATTAACAAAGACATAAAGAAATGTGGAAATATAATTGATGACGCGCCGCGTCACAAAAGAAACGCAGTGCGTCACAAAGGAAACGCGACGCGTCATAAAAATGACGCACCGCGTCACCAAGTTTGTGAAGGGCTTCTAGAAGCTTATTTAAAGAAGATTTGATCAGAGATTTAGAAGGATTCGTCAGATCGTTTATTTGTGAAAATTCTCGAGTGCTGTTTGAAGAAAATTCTGGAAATGAGAAATATTTTCATCATAAGCGTACGAATGATTCAGCGGGTTGCCGTTATTGTCAACGGGAACGTAGAACGGTTGGGCATTGGCACCAAATTTATGTCGTTGCAGATAACTCCATTTGTCGCCTACAGTGCGTAGTGTACGTTGCTTGTTATTTTCTTTTATTTCAAGATATTCGGGTAATGGTGTTTTGTCGTCACAATAGAGAGAGATTAAAACAAAATCTTGCTTCAAGTATTTCGAAATAGCTGGGTCTCCCCAAACTGCGTTCTCCATTTTACGGCAATTCACGCAACCTTTTCCGGTGAAATCAAGTAACACGGGTTTTCCTGTAGTTTTGGCATAAGACATGCCTGACTCGTAGTCTGTAAAAGCAGCTTCCACTTGATGTTGATACAAGTTGAAATCTTGTGTATACAAGGGTGGAGAGAATGCGCTGATAGCTTTTAATGGGGCACCCCAAAGACCGGGTACCATGTAGAGGGCAAATGCGAGAGAGAGGAGACCCAAAAAGAATCTTGGAATGGAAGTGTGTGTGTTGTTCTCGTCACCAGGAAACTTTAGTTTGCCGAGTAAATAAATGCCCAATAGAGCAAAGATGACAATCCAAAGAGAAAGGAAGGTTTCACGGTCCAAGATATGCCAATTGTAGGCAAGGTCGGCAACAGAGAGGAATTTAAGAGAAAATGCCAATTCGATGAATCCGAGAGTTACTTTCACAACGTTCATCCAAGCACCACTCTTTGGGGCTTTCTTCAACCACGTTGGAAAAAGGGCGAAAAGCGTAAAGGGCAGGGCCAGGGCGATAGCAAATCCCAGCATGCCAATAGTGGGTGAAAGGATGTTGCCCATGGTGGACACTTCTACAAGTAGCAGACCGATGATAGGACTGGTGCAGCTAAAAGAAACAAGAACTAGCGTGAAGGCCATCAGGAAGATGCTGAGTAGGCCTGTTGTGGTTTCAGCTTTGTTGTTTACCTTATTGTTCCAGCGAGCTGGCAGGGTGATTTCAAAACCGCCCAAAAAGCTGGCTGCAAAAATGAGCAGCAGTAGGAAAAAGAAAATATTGAAAAAAGCATTTGTGGAGAGATCATTGAGTTTGTTAACTCCGAAGAGAAGTGTAATGAAGAGCCCCAGCGCCATGTAAATTACGACGATGGAAATGCCGTAGAGAAAAGATTCCCGAATGGCTCGCCGACGATTATCGGCACGATGAATAAAGAAGCTTACTGTCATGGGGATAATGGGCCATACACAGGGGGTGAGAAGGGCCAGCAGTCCTCCGAGGAAACCAAGGATAAAAATTGCTAGAAGTCCTTTGTGGGAGCTTTGCGTGTTGTCAAAAGTTTGAAGTTGTTTGATACTTGGCTGCCACCATTGTGCTTGCAGATTTTTATTGGGTTTTGCTGCAGCCAAAGTCGCTGTCTTTGTCGTATCAATGGTGGTAGTTGCAGTTTGTGGTATAACTTGTGAATCCTTTTTGATAGCGATGGTGGGTCCGTCTGAACCTTTTACACTAAATTCTACCTGAGTTGGAGGCATACAGTTTTGATCATTACAACTGCCATATTCCAAATATCCTTTCGCAGAGAAGTCTTTTGCTGTAATTTTCAACTTTTGTACAAAAGTGGCATGACCTTCAAAGTAGGTTACTTTCATATTGAAAACAGGATCCATCACTGTTTTTGCTGCACCTAAAGCTTGAAGAGGACCATCTGTTTCTACGTTTTGCTGTTTGTCAAAATGAAAAGTAGCTGGAGTCGGTCCGCCTGCTCCGATATTTGTCGAATAGACATGCCAGCCCGCATCAATATTTCCTTTAAAGGTAATGACAATGGACGTTGGTGAGACTCGTTTTGTTGTGGCTGAAAAATGCACGGGGTCTTGTAACTGCGCGTTTGAAGGAAGTAACGCGGTTAATATCAAGAGAACGGTTAGAATAAGTCTTTTAGTCATGTGTTTGGAGGTTATCAGATGCAAAAATACAAAATAATATTGAAGTCTGGCAAAATGCAGTTTATGTACATTTCTTTTAAGATGGTTGCTTGTAAGTTAATTAGATAGGATCCACATCGAAATAAACGCGTAGCGCATTATAGGCGCTTGTTTGTTTGAGTTGAGCCACCGTTTCTATTAGGCGTTTGTGCACCTCTCTTGTTGATGCGGTGCGTTCAACTTTCAATGCGATTTTTCGAATATACAAGAGTTGCAGACGAGCAATGGCCGGTTTGTCGGGCCCCAGAATACGTTCTCCGAAAACTTGGCGCAATAAAGTTCCAAGCTGTTGCGCAGCTTGTTCTACCGTGTTGTTATCGCGGTGTTTAAGATAGATATAGATGAGTCGGTAGAAAGGTGGGTAGCGGAAAGTTTGGCGTTCCTCCATCTGTTCTTCGTACATGCTGGCGTAGTCGTTATCCACGACTTGGCGAATCACGGGGTAGTCGGCATGCTTTGTTTGCAAGATGACATAACCGCGTTTGTTTCTTCGGCCTGCTCGCCCTGCTACCTGTGACATCATCTGAAAAGAGCGTTCAAAACTGCGGAAGTCCGGACGTGTGAGCATCGTGTCGGCATCCAGAATGCCTACAACATGAACGTTGTCGAAATCCAATCCTTTTGAAACCATTTGTGTGCCGATGAGGATATCTGTTTTCCCTGCTGCGAAATTGTTGATGATATTCTCGTGAGCATTTTTGTTTTTTGTCGTGTCCAAATCAAGACGTGCAGTTCTGGCTTTTGGAAAGCGTTTTTTGATTTCTTCCTCAATTTTCTCTGTACCAAAGCCAAAACTTTTCAAATGGGTTTCTCCGCAGTTGGGACAAGTACTAGGAACATCAAAACTTTTTCCGCAGTAGTGACATACCATGCGGTGCATGTCTTGATGGTAAGTGAGTGTCACATCACAATAATCACATGTGGGAGTCCATCCGCATTGTGTGCATTCTACAACGGGAGCGTAACCACGACGGTTTTGGAACAAAATGACTTGCTCGTGAGCATCCAGAGCTTTCGCTATTTCTTCTTCCAATCGGGGAGAGAACGGTGGCTTCATTTCTTTTGTACGAAGAAGCTCTTTGACGTCGGTAACCTCAATTTGGGGTAACATCATGTCTCCAAAACGTGTAAGAAGTTGTGTATAACCGTATTTGCCGTTTTTGGCATTCCAAAAAGTTTCCAAACTGGGTGTGGCTGTACCCAAGAGAGTATGTCCGCGGTAATAAGTTGCTAGGACGATAGCTGTGTCGCGAGCATTGTAACGAGGTGCGGGATCTTCCTGTTTATAAGATGTTTCGTGCTCTTCATCCACAATGACGAGCCGCAGTTTTCTAAAAGGCAGAAACACCGAAGAGCGCACGCCTAAAATAAGTCCGTAAGGATTTGGTGACAGTTGCTTTTGCCAGATTTCAACGCGTTCGTTGTCAGGAAATTTAGAGTGATAAACGCCCATTGCGTCACCGAAGATGCGCCGTAGACGAATGGTAATTTGTGTGGTCAGGGCTATTTCAGGTACCAGATAGAGTACTTGTCCTCCTGTTTTCAGTACTTCACGGATTAAACGGATATAGATCTCTGTTTTACCTGAAGAAGTGACTCCGTGAAGAAGGCACACTCGTTTATTCTGAAATTGTTTGCGGATACCATCGAACGCGTCTTGCTGGGCAGCGGATAGAGGTAGTTGTTCAGAGATTGAAAGGCCTTTAGCTTGTAAACGTGCGACATCAAAATCATAAGTTTCCAAGATTCCTTTGCTTCGTAATGCAACAAGTACCGCAGCTGAGATGCCGGATTGTCGGAGTAGCTCGGTTTTGCCCACTTCCTGAATGAGTTTCTCATTTTTCAGAGTGAAAGCCGATGTCAAACCCGCCATTTCTGTGTATTTAAGTAGCAATTGAAATCGTTTAGGAGTGTGCTCCAATTGTGCAAAGAGTTTACTGAGAGCTTCTTCCGAAAGATATGCCTTGGCGAGGCGCACATGAACTTCTTTACGTGGGCGGAAAGAACTTTCGATGGTCTCGCGAATAACCAACGCACCTTTGTCCATGAGGCCTCTGATGTATGTAAAGACACGTTCGTCGTTCATCACGCGTCTTAGTTGAGCCAAATTTTTAGCTTTGCCACTTTGTAACAATTCAAAAGCCTGGAGTTCTTTTGGTTTCAGCGTTTCCCAATTGTCGAAATCGTCTAACAGCGTTACGGCCGTTTCACTCTCCATTCGTAAGCCTGAGGGTACTGCGGCTTTGTAGACGTCGCCGAGTGGGCACATATAATAATCGGACATCCACTGCCACAATTTCAATTGTTCTGGAGTGAGAATGGGGTAGTCTTCCAATGTATCGATGACCTCTCTGATTTTGAAATTACCGACAGGAGCATCGTTGTGGAGGCGGTTCACAATGCCGGAATACTGTTTGTTGGCTCCGAAAGGCACGATAACGCGAAAACCTACCCCAACTTCCTTCTCGAGTGTGGGAGGAATAAGATAGGTATAGGTGCCTTCAACAGGTAAGGGCAGTATGACATCACAAAACGACATGACTACGTAAATTTTTATTTTTTGTCAGAGGTGGGATTCACAATGGTATCAGGGTTTTCTTCTGCAAACCATTTGGTGTACATAACATAATGTGAAGCAATGCCAATATTAAGTTCTTTAGCTTGCTGCGGATCTACTTTCTTGATGAATTTGGCCGGAACGCCGGCCCAGAGTTCTCCGTCACCAATAATGGTGTTTTTAAGAACAAGTGCTCCTGCTGCTACAATAGCGCCATGTCCGATCTCGCAGTCATCGAGCAATGTAGCTCCCATCCCGATTAAAGCGCCGTTTTTTACTTTAGCACCATGAAGGGTTACATTGTGCCCGATGGTTACGTCATCACCGATTTCGATGGCAGCCTTCTGATAAAGCGTGTGGAGGCACGAACCATCCTGAATGTTTACGCGGTTACCAATTTTAATATAGTTTACATCGCCGCGAACAACGCTGTTAAACCAAACACTACAGTTATCACCCATTTCCACTTCACCAATAACGGTGGCATTTTCGGAGAGATAACAGTTTTTACCGAATTTGGGCGTTTTGCCCTGAATAGATTTAATTAAAGCCATTGATAAATATTTGATAGTCAGATGGGCTTGGTTGCCTCGCAAAGCCAGTCGCGGTCTTCACAATTGTCAAGTAGAGGCAGGAGTTTCTTACAAACGTTACTATGATAATTGTTAAGCCACGTTGTTTCTTCGGATGAAAGCATCCTGAGGTCGATTGGCTTGGTGTCGATGGGGCACAATGTGAGTGGCTCGAATGCCAGAAAATCTCCAAATTCTGTTTTTTTATAAGGTACCGCAAGAAGTACATTTTCTGTTCTTACACCGAAACGACCTGTGAGATAAAGGCCCGGTTCGTCTGTGACCGTCATGCCTTCAAGAATTGGGGCCGGCATCCAGTTCATGCGAATTTGATGAGGTCCCTCATGTACGTTTAGATAAGAACCGACACCGTGTCCAGTGCCGTGGCCAAAGTTATAGCCCTCTTGCCACATTGCATAGCGCGCACTGAGATCAAGCTGCGTGCCGCTTGCTCCACGCGGAAATTTCAAACGGCTCAGTGAGATGTGCCCTTTTAGAACCAAGGTGTAAATATGTTTCTCTTCTGCGGAGGGTTCTCCGAGAGAGATAGTTCGGGTAATATCCGTGGTGCCATCTTGATATTGCGCACCGCTGTCCAATAAGAGAAAACCATGCGGCTGGAGTTCATAATCTGTTTTAGGAGTTGCTTCATAGTGGACGATCGCTCCGTGGTCC
>JAQVXN010000063.1 GCA_028709135.1 Bacteroidaceae bacterium
ATGGCCTTGGGAGGTGCTTTGATGTTCGGTTTGCGTTTGTCGCCCAACTTTAATCGTCCTTTTGTAGCGCAGAGTACAGCTGATTTATGGCGTCGTTGGCACATGTCTCTTTCTTTCTGGGTACGAGATTACGTTTATCTGCCACTGGCTTCGGCCATGAGGCGTTGGGAGCAAAAAGGCATCATATTTAGTCTTTTACTAACTTTTGTGGCTTTGGGTATTTGGCATGGTTCTGGATGGACATTTGTGATATATGGCCTTATTCAAGGCATTGTGATTGTTTATGAAGTGAAAGCACGCAATTTTCGCGGTTGGTTAAAAAGGGTTTTGGGAAAGAATCTTTTTGCAACCTGGTCTATTCTGCGCACATATATTATTTTTGCCTTATCGTTAATCTTTTTCCGTTGTGATACGATTAGTGATGCTTTTTATTTTATTCGTCACATGTCTTTTCATACCAACACCAGTTGGAAAGAGATAAATCTCGGAATGACCGATCATATCTGTATTGTTTCAGGCGTAGCATTATTTTTAGTGTTGGTTTATGAGTTCTTTATGTCGCGCGGGGATTTACTAAAAAGGTTGGAAAGACAGCCAGTTGTGGTTAGATGGAGTGTTTATTATCTGATAGTGTTTGCCATTTTTGTTTACGGAAAATTTGGTGCGAATAACTTTATATATCTTCAATTCTGATGGAAGAAGTATCAAACAAACAAACGCCGGTTCATAAGAAAAGGAGCGCGGCTTGGCGTTTGACAATTAAAATATTTTTTTTTTACTAGTCCATTCTGGTTAATCACAGCTCTATATTTTCACGACGATCCTTTTATGGTCATGCGGAATTATCGCATTTACGATTCTAAGGTGATGCTTAATGAGGCATACGTGGGATGGCATATTTATTTGAATAATCGAGATTCGATCCCGTTCAATTCTTTTCTTATGGGTAATTCCTGTACTATGGCTTTCCGTTGTACGGAATGGGAAAAATATTTGAATGGGGGGCGCGCCGTGCGTCTTTTTGGTAATATTGAAAGCATGATGGCGATTTATAAAAAATTAATGGCACTTGAACGAGAGCATGCACCTATTAAAAATGTGCTGATGATTTTAGATAAATCCTCGCTGTCAAAAACATATTTGCAAAGTGGTTACAATTTTGTGCTTCCTCCGGCCATCTCTGGAGATCGTCCTCTGAATGCGCAGTTGGCCTTTTTACAGGGTTTTGTCTCTCCTGATTTTTTGTTCCCTTATTTGAAATATAGACTGACAGGAACGGTTACTTCCTCGATGAAAGCGTTTAACCCTTATGGACGGATACGTAATCCCATTAACAACGATGCCATGAATCCGCGTGAAAAAATGATAGAGAAAGAAGGTGTTCAATATTGGGCAGATCACAAAAAAGATTTCCCTTACAGAGATGGAAAGCAAGTAATTAATAGCTCTGTTATATTCGGGCAGCAGCAAGCCTTACTGCTTGACATAGAAAAGGTGTTACGTAGAAATTCTACTTCCGTTAAAATTGTTATCAGTCCGGATTACAAACAGGAAAAAATTAATCCTCGTGATGTAAGGATTTTAAAATCCATTTTCGGGAAAGATAATGTTTTTGACTTCACGGGAATTAATGAATATACGAATGACATTCATAATTTCTACGAAAAAGGACATTATAGACCGTTGTTGGGTAATAAACTTTTAAAGGTTATCTATCAAACGCCTTCCGCTCGTTAAATGTTTGGATCAATGTGATGGATGCCCAAACTTTGCTTAGTTCAATAGAGGCTGTGAATTAACTCAAAAGCAGCATTCTGTATGACGAGAACCGCATACTGATAAGAGGAATGCTTAAAGGAAAATTTTAATTTATAAGAGGTGGTTCACAGGTTTGTATTTGTTGAAACTGTGAGGCCACTTGTAAAAACTGTGAGGCCATTCGTAAAGCGTAGAACAAATATATGTGAAATAAGTCCATGCATTTTGCAGTTTTTTGTTTACAGTGTCGTTTGCAGAGGCTTGAAACGGAAGAAACTTTACCATTCGATAAATTTGCCACGGGCTTTACGTTCTTCCAACTGCTGTTGAAGTTTAAGGCGGCGGCGTTTGTCCAGATATCGGCGGGCAAAAATGTTTGGAATGGCAACACCTACAGAGATGCACATAATGATAAGGGCCGCGCTAATGCCGTTGTAAGTGGCGTTTGTCACTTCTCCGATGACGCCTTTCATTGTGATGAAAGCTAGTAAACAGCGATATATCAGTACGCCGGGAATCATTGGGATGACCATAGGAATGGTGAGCACATGTCCGGGCACGTTAAACCAGTGGATGGCTTTTACACCAATGAGACTGACGATAAATCCCCCCATAAACGAGCCCACAACGGGTCCATAGCCTAATTCATAGTTTACGAAGTTACGCGTACAAACAGCCAAAGCACCTCCCAAAGCAATAAACCACAAAAGTTTTTTTGAGGTATTGAAAATAATCGAGAAGCCGACGGCAGAGATAGCGGCTGCGATGGCGTAGATGTAGAAAGGGTCGTGAGGTACTATACTGAGTTCGCTGAAGTGATCGGCGATAGTAATGTCCTCGCTAACGAGGGCGTGGATGGCCAGCATGATGCCGAAAGACATGGCAATGAGCGTTACGGTGCAGTTCAGAAAGCGCGTGAAACCTACTACAAGATAGCTTTCCAGCATATCGTCGATGAAGTTAATAATGGGCACACCAGGTACAATGAAAAGTGTGCACGCCAGAAGCGGATGGTAGGGCGTTTGCGAGAGCCCAGTCTTACTGGTATAATAGGCGAGTACGCTCGAAATGAACGCGGCTATGGTGATGCTCATATAGTTGTTGATACCGAAATGTTCGCAACTTTGGCGGATGCGAAAACCGATAGCTGCACAGCAGGAGGCAAAGAGAAAAGCTACCCAATCGCCTCCGAAGAGTTTGCAGAATCCACCGCAGGCAAAACCTGCCAGAATCGCTGTGAAAAGTGGCGAATAGTTACGTTTCTGCGTAGTGATGCGGCTGAGCTCTTTTTCATAGCGGTCCAGCGAATAGTCTTCGCGAATGGCACGCCAGGAGAGGTGGCTGATTTCTGTGAGGGCTTCCATGTTGATGGTGTGCTTCTCACATTTTTGAAATTTGGATACCGAGTGCTTCTCGTCGCTAATATTTACAAGGAGCATGGTGTAGCTTACGTGAATGTGGAGTTTGTCGTCTGGAATCCCCAAGAAGGCAGCTACGCGGTTCATATCGCGTAGAATACGACTAGTGTCTGCAGAACTTTCCACAAGAATTTGTCCTGTTTTGAGTAATAGATGGAGTTTGCGACGTAGTAAGAGTAATTCGTTTTTTTCTATTTCGTTTTCTTCGCCCATATTTTGTTTTTTAAGTCAAATCCGCGTCAGAGTAATTGCGGAGGGGAAACATATATTATGAAGGTAAGAATGCTTAGCATCCCATCGTTTCACGATAGAAATCGAGCATGTCAAAAATTTGTTCTTTTGTGGCAATTTGATTGATGTGGATGGATCCGATGGCAGAGAGGAGCGTGAAATTAATCGTTCCGGAAGTATTCTTTTTATCGTGCGTCATGAAGGTGTAAAGCTGGTCATACTGTTTGCAGTTAAATGAGAAAATGCCATAGTTTTCCTTTATGAATTGCACGGTTTGAAGCATTTGGTCGTGGGGAAACTGCAAGTTTTTACAACTGAGATAAAGTTCGCAAACAAGTCCCCATGCCACGGCGTAACCATGGAGGACGGGATCGTTTTGAGAGAGCGAAAGACTTTCAAGTGCGTGACCGGCGGTGTGACCAAAATTGAGGGCTTTGCGAAGTCCGTGTTCTTCGGGGTCAAGTTTAACAATGCGTTTTTTTACGTTTACACTCTTTTTTAAAAGGGTGGCGAGCAGATCCAGATCAGGTTCTTGCAGATTGAATTGCAAAAGTTCAGCCCAGTCGTTTTCATTGCTAATTAAGGCGTGTTTAAGCATTTCGGCAAAGCCGGAACAAATGTTTTGCTTATCAAGTGTACGTAGAAAATCCGTGTCGATCAGGACTTCAGAAGCATTGCGGAATACACCGATTTCGTTTTTCAGCCCGTTAAAATTAATGCCTGTTTTACCACCGGCAGAAGCATCCACCATCGCCAACAATGTGGTGGGAATATTTAGAAATGGAATGCCCCGTTTAAAGGTGGAAGCTGCGAATCCTCCTAGGTCTGTAACCATACCGCCACCGAGGTTAATCAGTAGGGAGCGACGTGTAGCTCCTTCCGCACTGAGACATTGCCATACATGGGCGAGCGATTCAATATTCTTATGCTCGTCGCTGGCTCCAATGGTAATGACGGAGGCTTTTTTTAGTTCGGGGATGTCATTAAGTAACGGCAAACAAAGTTTATTCGTCGTTTCGTCGGTTAATACGAAAAGACGGTCATATTCAATCTTGCTGAGAGCTTCAGACAATTCTTGATGGAGGCTTTTTGAAAAAATAATGCTTTGCTCTTTCATACCGCATGCAAAGTTAAGTGTTTTCTACCTAATTTTTTATTGTTGTGAGGCCAAACTTTTTGAGAACAAATAAAAAATGATTTTTTTGTGGTTGTCATTTTAAACCTTTTGAGATTAGAAGCGTCTTAAAGACGTGATGAGTTTTAAAAAACATTTTCAGTATTAAAGAATACAACCATATCTTCATTAAAGATGAGAAAATACATTATTCTGATGACCCTCCTGATTTGCACGAAGATGTCTGCCCAGGATTTCCTGATTACAGGCAAGGTGACTGATCAAAAGAGTGGCGCGGGGATAGAAATGGCGACAATCAGACTGATGAAGTCAGACAGCGCATTTGTTACGGGAGCCAGTACTCAGAATGACGGAAATTTTAAGATCAGTTTAAAGAAAGCGGGTAATTACATTCTTAAATTTTCATATATCGGTTATAATTCCAAATACAAGAGTATTGCGGTTACAAAAGACAAACCGGAAGTGAATTTGGGTTCTGTGGCGTTGCCTCAAAACGATATCGTGATGCAGGCTGCTACGGTCCGGGCTCGAATTGCCAAGTTGGAAATGCGAAAGGATACCTTTGTTTATAATGTGGCAGCTTATAAAGTTCCCGAAGGAGCAACTTTGGAAGCTCTCATCGACAAACTCCCCGGTGCCGTAGTTGATGATAACGGGGGCATCACCATTAACGGGAAAACCGTTTCAGAAATTCGCGTGGACGGTAAAGATTTTTTTAAAGGCGATACCAAAGTAGCCATGAAAAATCTGCCGGTGTCGCTCATTGATAAGGTAAAAGCCTATGACATGCAGAGTGACTATACCAAGCAAACCGGTATTGACGATGGTAATGAAAAAACTGTACTTGATTTGGAAATGAAGAAAAAGCTCAAATCGGCATGGTCCAACAATACGGATTTGGCTTATGGAAATCACGACCGCTATTCCGGTAACATGTTTTTTAATCGTTTTACAGATAATACGCGTATTACAGCCCTCGGATCGATGAACAATTTGGGTGATCGCAGGTTCCGTGGCGGAGGTCCGGGGTTTGCCGGAGGGGCTAACGGGCTTTCTGCTAATAAAACATTAGGTTTGGATGGCTTTTGGAATAATAGCAAAAAAGATACGGAAGCAGGATTTTTCGAATATGGCGGAAATGTAAAATTGAATCATTCTGCTACAGAATCTCTTTCTCGCAGTAATTCCGAAACGTTTCTGAATACGCAGTCTACAAGTTCCTTTGCAAACAGTTCCGGCCATAATTATGGAAAGAGTTCGGATGCAAGTGTCGAAATGTATTTGCGCTGGAATCCCGATTCCATGACTTCTGTTTACGTACGTCCCAGTTTTTCACACTCGGAGTCAAATGCAAATTCAGATAGCAAAAATGTGACTTTCAATAGCAATCCATACAAAGTTGCTTCGAATCCGTTGGATTCCATGTTTCTTTCAAACAACGCTATGAATGTACCTTTGGATTTGGCTGCTATTGCCGTGAATCGTAATATTCGAAATTCTCTCAGCGCAAGTCATAATAATAATGCCGATGCCAACTTCTCCATTACGCGAAAATTAAACAATAAAGGTCGCAGCATTTCTTTTGATGGGGATTGGGGCTATTCTAAAGGGAATAATTCTAGTTTCAACAGTTCGGACATTTTTTATTATCAACGAAAAAAAGATCAAGAGGCTTATTCTAATCAATATACGCTTTCTCCTTCTAAAAGTTGGAATTACAGTGCCCGCCTGAGCTATTCGGAACCTTTGTTGAAGAAGCTTTTTCTGCAAACAAGTTATAATTTCAGCTATCGCTATTCCGACTCAGATCGTTCGTTGTATGAATTGGATTCTCTGAGTAACTGGGGACTTGGCAACCTCCACGCATTGGGAAGTCTGCCGCCTCTGGATTCTTTAAACATGGCTTTGAATCAGGAAAATAGTCAATATGCCACTTATCGTGACTATATTCACACGATTAACGTGGGTGTGCGTTATGTGAACGAGAATATCAATTTCAGTGCCGGCGTACGCTTTCAACCACAGAGTACAAAACTTTACTATCAAAAGAATTTGCTTGATACGACGGTAACGCGAAACATTTTCAATATTTCACCAGATGTACGTTTGAGATGGAATATGAATAATTTCACTCGTTTGGAGTTGCGCTATCGGGGTTCGTCTTCACAACCGTCCATGACAGATTTACTGGATGTGACGGACAACACCGACCAATTAAATATACACAAAGGTAATCCTGGACTGAAACCTTCTTGGAGTAACAATTTCAATCTGCATTACCATACTTATCAGTCGACCCATCAACGTAGTTTTGCAAGTGATGTATCTTTTAGCCAGGTATCAAACAGTATTAGCAATGCTGTGAGCTACGATGAGACTAGTGGTGTGCGCACTTCTCATCCTGAAAATATTAATGGTAATTGGAACACCAATGGTTGGTTTATGTTTAATACCGGCTTGGGTTCGGACAACATGTTTTTTCTCGGCACGGATGTAAGGGCTGGTTTTTCTCACAGTGTGGGTTACATTAGTACCGGCAATACGGATAGTCAGAAAAACACCATGAAGACATTGAATCTTGGTGATCGTCTGCGCGCTTCTTATCGAAGCGATTACATAGAAGTGAGTTTAAATGGAAGTATTAATTACGACCACTCGCGTTCCAGTTTGCAATCGCAGTCAAATCTGGATACCTACACTTTTTCGTATGGCACCAATGTGCAGTTTAATTCGACGTGGAATATGACGTTGTCCACAGACATTGCTATGAATAGTCGTCGTGGTTTTAATGATGCATCAATGAACACAAACGAGTTGATTTGGAA
This sequence comes from Bacteroidaceae bacterium, assembly GCA_028709135.1. Lineage (GTDB taxonomy): Bacteria > Bacteroidota > Bacteroidia > Bacteroidales > Bacteroidaceae > UBA6382. The sequence continues at coordinate 7,368 of JAQVXN010000063.1, forward strand.
TGCACAATTGTCCCAGAGTTTCCTGGCCCAAAATGCCGCTACACTCAGCTTGCAGATGTTCGATATTTTACATCAAATGAGTAATATTAGTCGCAGTATTAATGCGCAGATGAGAAGTGACAGTTGGTCAAACGGTATTAACAGTTATTTCATGCTGCACTTTATTTACCGGCTCAACGTGTTTGGTGGTATGGGAGGCAGAATTCGTACAAATAATGCAAATGGCAGTGACAGAAGCCGAGGTAATAATCGTTTTAGCGGTGGTAGTCAAGGAGGAGGATCCGGACGTGGAGGTATGAGATAGTTCGGTGCTCGGCTCCGATTCTTACGGCTTTTCCTTTGTTGAGAAGACCCGAAAACTCGGAGACATTTTAAATTGAGCCTTTTAATATCATAAGTTCATTTCGTGTGTAGTGAGGCCGTCGTGAGATGCCCTCACTATTTTTTATTTTGAAATAAAAGAGGTTGATAGGAGGATTGTAAAATGTTTTTATCTTTTTGTGATTCAAAAAGAGAGTTTCTTAGGGTATTGGTAATGTAGAAAAGTTTTTTTCTCTTTATTTCTTAAAGAGTTTAAGGGCACAGTCCGTAAAGTTGGGGATTTAACAAATTGTTCCGATTCAGTACTCAGAACGTAAAATAAACTCGTTGCTTTCAAAGAATTGATTTGATCGTGTTTTTCAATTTTTTACATGCTCAATCAAAGTTGGTGACGCGTCGCGTCACAAAAGAAACGCAGTGCGTCATGAAAAAAACGCGTCGCGTCAGCAAAGAAACGCACCGCGTCACATAGAATAAGACGTAACTTTTCATTTAGAACGCAATATCCAGATAGAATTTCAGTCAAATAATGAAATGTATCAAGTGTATCAAAGACTCTACGAGGTAAAATGTTTCTGCCTGTTTAAAGTCCTGACCGATATAATGCTGTTTTAAAAATAGGGCATGTAATTGAAACATTTAAAATTCGTGGTGAGATTGATGTGGAGGCCAGTAGAATCTGTTGTTACCTAAATTTTTAATGCTAAACGAATCCATACTTTTTCTGAGCTGGATTCTATGTTAGTTATCTTGAAATAAGTCATAAACTCTGACGGAAGCATTAAATGGGCGATTTCTAATAACTGCGTTTTGTTAAATCCCCACTTTTACCGACTGAACCAGTTTGAGAGTCTCGTTGTTTTTATTTTTTTAAAATTATGCGTAATCAATTTGAACCACCAAAATCATAAAGTATAGAGACAAAAAAATTAGGGATGTCATCGCGACAGCCCTAATCAAGAACTAATTACCTAACTTTATGATTACTATGAAAAAAATCCTACTTTAAATTTCGATTTCGCAGTTCGTTAATTCTTTTCAAAATTCTCTGGCTTTCGACGCCACGATACTGCAAACGATTCATTCTTAATTGATAGCTCAATTTTCTAACTTCTTCTTGTACTTTCATTGTTTCAAGTTTTGTGAGAGACTTTTCCGCTTTGTATATCCCTCTGGTTTGTAATCCTTTTTAAATTCGGTGCAAAGATACGAA
>JAQVXN010000064.1 GCA_028709135.1 Bacteroidaceae bacterium
CTGTTTCCTGTTTGAGATTCAAGGGACTCAAATGCAGGTAACGGCAAGCGATAAGGACACGACGCTGAAGACCTCTATTGAACTGTTGGAGGCTAATGGTGATTGTAAGTTTGCACTCGATGCCAAACAGATTATGGATATTCTGAAGGAAATGCCGGAGCAACCGCTAACGTTGGATATTAATTCGAGTACGCTGCAGATCGAACTCTGCTATCAGAATGGAAAATTCATGTTCCAAGGAGAATCTGGCGATGAATATCCGATGCAAAAAGTTGCAGAAGGTGAGAGTCATCAAATCGTTATTGGAGCCACGGAACTCACAAAGGGTTTGTCTACTGCCATTACAGCTGCTGCTAGCGACGAATCGCGAAAGGTAATGAACGGAATCTTTATGGATATTACACCGGAAGACTTGTCTGTCGTAGCCAGCGACGGTCATAAGCTGGTCAGGTACCGCATTATGTGTGATACACAGGGAATAACGACCCAATTTACTTTGCCGCAGAAGCCGGCGGTCATTTTAAAAATCATTCTGGATAAGGAGAAGAATAACATCACGATTCAGACCGTCGATAATAAATATGCTATCATCAAAATCGATAATTATGAGATCAGTTGCCGACTGATAGAAGAAAAATATCCGAACTATAAAATCGTTATACCCCAGCATAATGACAGCGTGGCTACAATAGACCGAGCATCTTTTATTAGCGCTATGCGAAGAGTATTGGTGGTTGCGGACAAAACCACAGCACTGATTAAATTTCAATTTGAACTGAATCAAGTCACCTTGACTTCGGAAAATGTTAATTATGCTCTGAGCGGTGAAGAAAAACTGGTGTGCCAATATCAAGGCGCTCCGTTGAAGATAGGATTTAAAGGGACGGATCTGTTGGAACTGATTAATAATCTGCAAGGAAACGATCTGATCCTGAAATTGTCTGATCCTAGTCGCGCTGGACTTATTCTGCCTTCGCAACAAGAAAAGAATACAGACATGCTCATGCTACTCATGCCATTGTTGATAAATAATTAATACTCACTCCCCGTGTTTTCACCAAAAGAAATGGCGAAGACAGGCATAGAACAAACAACGAAGGCGTAAAAAGTTGAATAAGAAAAAATGCAGTTGAATTTGAAAAAACCTTTGGTTGTGTTCGATTTGGAAACAACCGGTATCAATGTCACTCAAGACAGGATCATCGAAATAAGCTATATCAAAGTGTGGCCGGATGGAAAAGAAGAATCCAAATCCATAAGAATTAACCCGGGTAGGCATATCCCCGAACAAAGTACCCAAATTCATGGCATCACAGATGAGGACGTGAAAGATAGTCCCTCATTTAAGGAGGTGGCGCCGGATTTGGCCCGTACGTTTGAAAACTGCGACTTTGCAGGTTTTAATTCCAATCACTTTGATGTACCGATGCTGATGGAAGAAATGCTTCGAGCCGGTTTGGAGTTCGATATTAGTAAGGATAAGTTGGTGGATGTTCAGAATATTTTTCATAAAATGGAACAACGTACGTTGATTGCAGCCTATAAGTTTTATTGCAAGAAGGATCTCATTAACGCTCATTCCTCTTTAGCAGATGCCACGGCGACGTATGAAGTTCTGAAAGCCCAATTGGATCGTTATCAGGATACTTTGGAAAATAATGTGGATTTTCTGTCTGAATTTTCAAAGGTGGGGCGCAACGTAGATTTGGCCGGCCGTATGGTTTATAATGAACAAGAAGAAATTGTTTTCAATTTTGGAAAATATAAAGGTCGCTCCGTAAAAGAAACACTTCATCGAGATCCAGGTTATTACAGTTGGATTCAGCAGGGAGACTTTCCTCGGGACACAAAGAATATTCTGACACGAATAAAATTGAGCGAGGCGATGATATACAACAATACGAGTAAGAAAGAGTGATAGAGCAATTGCGTCATGGAGCTGCAAGGAAAACATATTGTTTTAGGTATTACGGGCAGCATTGCTGCTTATAAGGCTTGTTTTCTGATTCGCCTGTTGATTAAGGAGGGAGCAGAGGTACAAGTTGTTATAACCCCTGCGGGGAAAGAGTTTATCACTCCAGTTACGCTTTCAGCTCTAACGCATCGCCCTGTTATCAGTGATTTCTTTTCGCAGCGCGACGGAACTTGGCATAGTCACGTAGATTTAGGCTTGTGGGCCGATTTGATGGTCATCGCACCTGCCACGGCCTCCACGATTGGCAAAATGGCCAACGGCATTGCGGACAATATGCTTGTCACGACCTATTTGTCTATGAAAGCACCCGTGCTAATAGCTCCGGCCATGGATCTGGACATGTTTGCGCATCCTGCTACACAGAAGAACTTGAAAACCTTGCGTGGATATGGAAACTTGATCATTGAACCGGCATGCGGGGAACTTGCCAGTAAATTGACAGGAAAAGGACGAATGGAGGAACCTGAGAAGATTCTACAGGTTATCTGCGGTCTGCTGGCAAATGATCAGACGCTGAAAGATAAGAATGTTCTGATTACAGCGGGACCGACGTATGAAAAAATAGATCCCGTGCGTTTTATTGGAAATTATTCTAGTGGAAAAATGGGTTATGCCCTTGCAGAGGAATGTGCACGTCGTGGCGCGCGCGTATGGCTGGTAAGTGGTCCGACTCAATTAATTCCGGTCCATCCCGCTATTGAATGTATTCGCATTGAAAGTGCGCAGGAAATGTATGATGTCGCAACGAAAGTGTTTCCTGACAGTGATGTTGCCATCTTATGTGCTGCCGTGGCTGATTTTACACCACAAATTCGTGCGGATGAAAAAATAAAAAGAGAAAAAGGGGGGCTGACGCTGGAATTGATGCCTACCCAAGATATTGCAGCAGCTTTGGGACAACGTAAAAAGAATCATCAAATTCTTGTAGGCTTTGCTTTGGAAACAAACCATGAAGAAATCAATGCTCGTCATAAACTCGAAAAGAAAAATCAGGATTTTGTGGTTCTGAATTCCTTGAATGACGAGGGTGCCGGTTTTGTTCATGACACCAATAAGATAACCATTATTTCCCGCAAAGGAGAGAAACAGGCATATCCGTTGAAGCCGAAAACGGAAGTGGCTAAAGATATTATTGATAAGGTATGCGATATTTTAGATTGACATTCACGCTGCTTCTATTATTAATGGTGTTTCCGGCCAGATCGCAAGAACTTAATGCGACCGTAGATATCAATACTCAGCACGTTCAGGGTACAAACAAGTCCGTGTTTGATAATTTGAAAACTACACTCACGCAGTTTGTGAACGATCGACACTGGACCGGACTTCTGTATTCGCCGAATGAACGCATTAAGTGCGCGTTTTCTATTGTGGTGAACAAATATAGCGAAGAAAGTGGAGAAATGACGTGTGAGGCTTATATTCAAAGCTCACGCCCCGTATATAATTCCAGTTACTCTACAACGGCGTTAAGCATTCACGACGCCAATTTTAATTTCCAGTTTCACGAATTTGACCAGTTGGAATTTCGTAATGATCAGGTTGATAATAATTTGACAGCGCTCTTTGCCTATTATGCATATCTAATTATAGGAGTTGACTTGGATACGATGTCACCTCAAGGCGGAACCGATGTTTTGAAACTTGCGCTGGACGTGGCTAATAATGCACAAACTTTGAATACCAAGGGTTGGAAGGCCTTTGATGATGAAAGTAATCGTTTTGGCATTATCAATGATTATTTGGATGGTTCCATGCAACCGTTTCGTCAACTGCAGTACGATTATCATCGCAAAGGGCTTGATGCCATGGCTGCGAATAGCGATGAGGCGCGTGCCAACATTACCAAATCGCTTGAGCTTTTGAACAAGGCTCATTCCAATAAGTCCATGAGTGCTTTGCCTCGGTTGTTTTCAGAATACAAACGAGATGAATTGGTAGGCATTTATCATGGGAAAGAAACTTCAGCGAAGAAACAGCCCATTTATGATATGTTGATTGCGATAAATGCCTCACAGTCTTCTTTCTGGAAGAAAATTTTAGAATAACACAAATGCTGCAAAGTTTACATATTCAAAATTACGCTTTGATTGAAAATTTGGACTTATCTCTATGTTCGGGTTTCTCAGTCATTACGGGTGAGACAGGCGCTGGTAAAAGTATCATCTTAGGTGCGTTGGGTATGCTTTTAGGTCAACGTGCGGATGTGAAATCTATTAAACCCGGCGCTAGCCGGTGCGTAGTTGAAGCTGTGTTCGGTTTGAAGGACTTGGGTATGCAGCGCTTTTTTGAAGAGAACAACTTGGATTTTGATGGTACGGAATGTATTGTTCGTAGAGAATTGTCTGATTCCGGAAAGAGTCGTGCCTTCATCAATGACAGTCTGGTACCTGTCTCGTTATTGAAAGAGCTTGGTCCACATTTGATAGACATTCATTCGCAACACCAGAATTTATTGGTCGGTGAAGAACATTTCCAATTAAACGTATTGGATACAGTTGCTGACGATAAAGACTTGTTGATCAGATATCAAGCACTGTTTAAAACCTTGCAGACATCTGAAGCTGAATTGAAGACTTTTCAAGAAAAGGTTGAGAAGGAACGGCTCAACATGGATTTCCTGAAATTTCAATTGGAAGAGATAGACAAGGCTCATCTGAGCGAAAATGAGCAGCAGGAATTAGAAGACGAGGCCGCTTTCCTGGATCACGCGGAAGAAATAAAACAAGGACTGTTTGAGGTGGATGCACTTTTGTCGACAGAAGAGACGGGTATTTCATCGAAAATGTATGCTTGTTTGCATGTCATGGAAAATTTATCGCGTGTTTATCCCAAAATGTTACCACTGATAGAAAGACTTAACAGTTGTTCTATAGAATTGGAAGACATGGGGCAGGACATTTCGAAGGAACTTGAAAAAATTCAGTTTGATCCGGAACGTCAAATTGAAGTCAACGACCGCCTGAATACTATTTATGCGCTGGAGAAGAAATTTAAATGTGATACGATTGCAGCTGTGTTGTCTCATGCTGCGGAACTACGTAACCAATTGAGCAACCTGGAAGACAGTGATGATAAAATAAACGATATGCGCAAGGAGAATGAGCAGTTGCTGAAAGCTACTCTGGAAGTTGCTGCACAGTTGTCGCAAGTGCGCCGCACAACGGCATCAAAAGTTGAGGTAGAAATGCAGAAACGGTTACAGAATTTAGGTATGATGCACATCTGCTTTCACGTGTCCGTAAAACCCTTCTCGAAGCCTGCTCCTGACGGAATGGATGAAGTGGTTTTCCTGTTTAGCTCAAATAAGAATGCCCCTCTTCAAAATATTGCAGACATAGCTTCTGGTGGAGAGATAGCGCGCGTAATGCTTTCTCTGAAAGCGCTGCTGACTTCAAAAAAACAATCTGCCACGATTATCTTTGATGAAATAGATATGGGGGTGTCAGGCCGGATTGCCGAGAAAATGGCTATCATGATGAGGGAGATGAGCCAGGGTGGGCGTCAAGTGATCAGTATCACGCACCTCCCGCAAATAGCGGCATTGGGACAATTTCACTATAAAGTTTATAAAGAAGATAACGAACAAACCACGGCGACATATATTCGAGAACTCACCGCGGAAGAGCGTATTACCGAAATAGCACACATGCTGAGTGGTTCCACGCTGACAGATGCTGCCGTCAGCAATGCAAAAGAATTATTAAATCAAAAAACGATATGACAAAGAAAATATTGATATTGCTTTTATTGTTACCTCTGTTTGTCCTGAGTGAATTGCAGGCCAAAGGAAAGGAATCCAAAAAGGGTCTTGTTCAGGTGACGACGTACGATAAAGCAGGTCAGAAAATACATAGCGGTTATGGCTTTTTTATTTCCGAAAACGGAAAGTGTTTGGCGGCCTATGATCTTTTTTTAGGTGCTGCTAAAGCCGAAGTGATTGACAGTAAAGGAGCAAAATGGAATGTGATGCGCATTGAAGGAGCAAGCGATTTATATGACTTGGTGAAGTTTACTACGAATTGTCAAAAGAGCGAGTCTTACACCTTGTCCGATAAAGCCGCAACGCAGGATGCCATAGTTTCTGTTTTTATGAGCGACGGTAAAAAAGGCGTGCAGCTTTCGACTTCCAAAATTTTAGAGTGTAAAAAATATGATAATCTGACGTACTATACTTTGGCTTCCATGGCGGACAACCAAATGGCCGGTACTCCTGTTTTTGATGCTAACGGGATAGTGATAGGCGTGATGCAGAAAAACGCGGAAAAAGTACTGACAAAAAGTTATGCTGCCGATATTGCCATTGAAAAATTGCTGTCAACGTCAGCTTTGTCTGCGGGACAAACTGCTCTGAATAAAATTTTTATTCCCAAGCAACTTCCAGAAGACAAATCGCAGGCAGCGAGCTATCTTTATCTGATGAGCAAAAACATGCAGGATACGACATCTTATTTAGCTGCTTTGTCTGATTTTAAAACAGCTTATCCGGATCAGTGTACGGCTTATGTGGAGCACGCTTCTCTGATGGCTTCTAAACAGCAGTATTCTCTTGCCGAAGCTGATTATAATGAGGCTTTTCAGGCTGTAAAAGATCAAAGCGAAGTTCATTACAACTTGAGTAAACTGATTTACCGTCTCAACATGTACACTGATTATCGGAAGTATAAAGATTGGGATTTGAACAAGGCTCTTTCTGAGGCTGTAGAGGCTTATAAACTCTCTCCGCTGCCGCTTTATCAACTTCAGCAGGGAGATTGCTACTATGCTCTCAAACAATATCAACAGGCTTTTGATACTTATCAAATTTTAAATAAAACTTCTTTTGCTTCCCCCGCTACATTTTTCTATGCGGCAAAGGCTCGGGAATTGATGGACAATGATTCTACTGTTGTTCTGGCTCTTCTGGACAGTGCTGTAGCACGGTTTCCACAACCATATAAGGTAGAAGCTGCTCCTTATTTATTGCAACGGGCACAATTACGGCAGAAGTATTCTCAATTTAAAGCTTCTGCCATTGATTACGATGCCTATGAAAAGTTGATTGGTACTCAGAATCTCAATGATAACTTTTTCTATATGAAAGAACAAGCTGACATTTCAGCGAATCTGTATGCCTGGGCCTTAAACGACATAGATAAGGCTTTACAAATACGCCCCAAAGAATATCTTTATAATGTAGAAAAAGCGATCGTGCAGCTCCGCGTGGGTAATAATGACGAGGCTATTTATAATGCACAACAGGCTTTGAAAGTAAATTCGGAAGGTTCAGACGCTTATAAAGTGCTGGGCATCGCAAATGCACAAAAAAAGAATAAAGCAGAGGCTTTGAAATACCTTCAAAAGGCTAAAGAATTAGGCGACACACAAGTGGATGAATGGATCAAGAAACTGCGATAGTTTAAGTGTCCTAGATTTTGTCGCAGTCTATGAATAAAGGGCGAAAGTGCCTTTCACCGATTCCATTTGTCTTTAAAAGAAGTGCAGGGCACTAAGAATAGAAAAAATATCTTTAACACATAAGACCGTTATTATGAGCTGGTTTAAAAGATCTGTTACTGTTTTATTAGCTACTTTTTTGATATGCTGCTCCTGTATGAGTGCAGGGCGGGTGCTTAAAGTGTTAGCTATTGGCAATAGTTTTTCGGAGGATGCCGTAGAACAGAATTTATATGAGTTGGCTGCGAAGCAGGGAGATAGTCTCGTTATTGGCAATGCATATATTGGCGGCTGCTCAATAGATCACCATTGGGAAAATGCTCAAACCGGCAGGGAGGAATATTCCTATCGAAAAATAACAGGGGGCCAATTGATAACGCGGAATCACGTGAGTCTGAAGGAAATTATTCAAGACGATAAATGGGATGTGATAACTTTGCAACAGGCCAGTCATTTCTCTGGGATACCGGACACCTATAACAATTTAGGGAAATTAATGAATTATGTGAAATGCACGGCTCTTAATAAGCATTTCCGCTTTGCATTCCACCAAACATGGGCTTATGCTGAAACTTCCAAGCACGATGCGTTTAAATGGTATGGAAACGACCAAAAGAAGATGTATCATGATATTTGTAAGACGGTTCGTGAGGTAACCTCCCATTTCGGAATACATAAAATAATTCCCAGTGGCATTGCCATTCAAAATGCCCGTACCTTGGTAGGCGACACTCTTAATCGCGATGGCTATCACCTTTCATATCTCATGGGACGCTATACGGCAGCTTGTACCTGGTGTGAGTTTTTGACAGGCAAAAATGTAATGAAAAATTCCTACCGTCCGCAGGCATTAAACCTCGCAGCAGCCGAAATAGCTCGCAAGTCAGCTCATTTGGCTATTAAGAATGTCAAGAAGGAGCTACGAAAGGCAAGATAGTAAAAGTATTGCTTGTTAAATGTTTGTGGTCGATGGCATTTCCGGCTCAAATTCTATCCAAAGTATTTTCTCCGTTTTGCCTTCAACAATTGCAAAACGGTTATCGGGACGTTCATTGACTAACCAAATAATATCTTTTCCGGAGCATACGGCAAGTTGCTCCTGTTTCTGAAAAAGAGAATATTTTCGGTCTGTCAGATAATCACTGACTAATTTGGAACCTTTCATGCCGAAGGGAATAAAGCGATCTCCGCGCTTGATGCGACGTACAATTAATGGAAAGATTATGGCACTTGCATCAAGAGCCGCAACATGCTTTTCATGGGGAATATGTTTTAATTCGTCAACAGACAAAATGAAATTTCGCAGAAAACCGCCTTTTACTTTTACACGGCATGCCATGTTAAAGGATTGTTCTTCTACGTCTGGAAGATTCTCCCGCTTTTTGACTTCAATAAGGCCGCGGTCAATAAGTAAATCTGTTCTATTGGATTGGAATCTGGCGCCGGTATGCGTGTCCATTGTGCAAAGTACATCCTTAATTTGAG
>JAQVXN010000065.1 GCA_028709135.1 Bacteroidaceae bacterium
GGATATGGTGTTCTAAATGAAAAGTTACTTCTTATTCTATGTGACGCGGTGCGTTTCTTTTGTGACGCGACGCGTTTTTTTCATGACGCACTGCGTTTCTTTTGTGACGCACTGCGTCACCAACTTTGATTGAGCATGTCAAAATTTGACAAATATGATCGAATCAATTCTTTGAAAGCAACGAGTTTATTTTACGTCCTGAGCACTGAATCTGAACAATTTGTTAAATCCCCAACTTTACTGACTGTGCCTATAAATACCAGCTTACTAATGATATTTGAGTTTGAGGTGGTCAGGATGAATATGGAAATAGTCAAAAAACGTAATATTAATAAGGTACGTGCGTGTACGAAATAGGGATTTTGAACAGGCTTTTACGATATTCGTATAGTATGCCAACAAATTACGACTTGCGTAATAATATATTTGTTGTGTGTTTGATAAATAGCGTTCTGATTTTTACAAATACGAACTTGAAAAAAGCTGTGAGACACCTGATTCCCTATTAATCATAATGTGAACCTCCCTTCCAATAAATTTGAAAAACACGTGACACGTGTCACGTGTTTTGATTCGTTCTGCTGAAAAAAAATTAATGAAAGAGCATTTGTAAATGTTAGGTTAACTGTAGTTACTATAAATTCAAAAGGTTGTGAATGTTCATGGTTTTTTCTTAATGAGTTGCGAAAGATTTTTTGAAGTAGGTTTCTTGGTGAAATGAGTTTTTTTAATGACCGAGTTAATTAAATCATGAAAGCAGTTGACAAATACTCAATAACGTGTTGGAAATCCTAATCTTGAATGAAACAGATAAAATTATTTTTTAGGTCGTGCTTTTTTTGCAGAAGTGAGTTTGAGAATTTATAGTTGGAAATAGTGCGACAGAGAGGATGTTTCTCATTAATTTTTTTTATCTTTGTCTGCGTTTGAATTTTTGTAATGAAGTTAGATAGTAGCAGCGATACGTTATATATTCGCATTAGCCAAAAGGAATTTGTTTTTGCCCGTTACGACCATCTCAGGCCGCAAACCTTGAATTATGTAGTGTATAAGCTGCAGCCAAATATTTCACTTAATGCAAATATGCATGAGGCAATTAGACGAATCTCTCTAACGAGAGGTGATTTTAGTTACGTACGTGTATTGGTGGAAGGGGCAGCAACATTAGTGCCATTGAACGATTTTGACGAAGACGATGCGGAAAGCTTTTATTTTTTTAATTTGCCTGAGAAGCAAAAATGGCGCCTCGTTTGTTATGATACATTACCTCATTTGAATGCTGTATTACTATTTTCTGTTGATAAAGACGTTTGTCATACATTGGAAGAATCATTCCAGAATCTGTTTGTGCAGAGTTCGGAAACACCATTGCTATTACATTTTGCGCAGTGTAGTCCTGCGTCGTTAAAACAAGGACGTATATATGCTAATTTGACTGATGGGCGAATGAGTGTGATGGGTTTTAGAAAAGGTAAGTTAGGTCTTTACAACAGTTTTGCGTTACATCATGATGACGATGCGGCTTATTATTTGCTACGTACTGTGAAAGGATGGAGCTTTAATATAGAAACAGATGAGCTTTTTTTGAAAGGGGAAGTTGGCTTGACTCAAAAGTTATGTGCAGAGGTAAAACCATACATTTCACACGTTGAGGTAATAGATGCTTCGGAAGAGTTTAATACTCATGTGGCAACATTGCAAGATTGTTTGCCGTTCGATCTGATTGTTTTGTTACTTCGAGCTTTTTAATAAGAGAATTATGAGGGTGATTACAGGAAAATATAAAGGTAGACATTTCGATATACCATCAAATTTTAAAGCAAGGCCTACAACCGATTTTGCTAAAGAAAATCTGTTTAATGTGTTGCGTGGTTATGTTGATTTTGAGAATTGTCGAGTTGTGGATCTGTTTGCTGGTACTGGAAGTATCTCGTTAGAGTTTTTATCGCGCGGATGCTTGGATGTCGTTTCAGTAGAGAAGGATTCCCGTCATTTTGCGTTTATACGCAGTGTGATGGAAATACTGCACCCAGATCATTCAAGATTGCTACGCATGGATGCGTTGAGGTTTCTTGAGCGAAGTACAGAGCAGTTTGATATTGTTTTTGCTGATCCACCTTATTCCTTAAACGTACTTGCAGAACTCCCAGAGCGCGTAATGAGAGGCAGTGTTCTAAAAGTTGATGGAATTTTTGTATTAGAACATGGTAAAGATCATGATTTTTCAAAAGATCTTGATTTCTTGGAACATAGAGCTTACGGAAGTGTTAACTTTTCTTTTTTTAGGAAGAGTAGAGAAAGAATTTGATGTGATATAAAAGAAAAATTTCCGAGAAACTTTTTTCATGAATTCATTTTGCTCTGACAATAAATAAATCTGAAAGTTTTTCAAAGTTTTGAGGCAGAAAATGATGTAGTGAAAAAGTAGTAATAGGTGAACTAGTCAAAGCGTACAGCTTTCAAAATCTTGTCAATTTTTTTGAGAGAGAGACAGATATTACGAACTTCTTCGGTGTTATGGACTTTAATTGTTAATTTGGCTTCAAAAATTCCATTATTACCTGCAATATTAAGGCTCACAACATTGACATGTTCTTGCTCGTAAAGTACTTCCGCTATTTTCAATAGCATGCCATTTTCGTCTATGCCACTAATATTTATGGTAGTCTCAAAGAGGTCCATATGCATATCCCAAGCAACGGCTACAATGTTATTGCCAAAGTTGCTTTTAAGTTTAAGAGCCTTGTTACAGTTACGTTTATGGATATAGAGCTTGTTTTCTTCTGAGTTGATGAAGGCAAGGGCATCGTCGCCAGGGATAGGGTGACAACAGTCCGAGATGATACATTTGTCTATGTTTGTGTCATTAAGAGTAAGTACCTTTTTACGGTCAATGCTTTGAATAAAGGCAATGTTGTCCGTATCGTCAGTGGGCGTTTCTTTCTTGGAATTAATGAAAGGTATATATTTGCGCCACCCTCCACCAGAATGTTTGCCATGTAAGTAGTCTACATCGGCATCGGTGAATTCTAATTTTTTTTCTCCGATTGCGAGTAGAAAATCTTCTTTAGAGTTAAAATGATGGAAAACTAGAAGCTTATTGATAATGTCACTATTGACTTCAAAATCTTTACTTTCAAGAAAATCATGAAGCATGTTTTCACCTTCTCGTTCTATGTCGCGGTCCATTTTACGTAGACAGGCTTGTATTTTGCTTTTAGCCTTGGCTGTGGTGACATATTTAAGCCAGTCATGTTTAACTTGCTGGGTGCGTGAAGTTAGAATTTCAATCTGGTCTCCGCTTTTAAGATGGTGCATGAGGGGGACTAGTTTATGGTTTACTTTAGCACCGATACAATGAGTGCCTAAGAAAGAATGGATGCTAAAAGCGAAATCAAGAGCTGTGGCATTAGCAGGCATGGATTTGATTTCTCCTTTTGGGGTAAAAACAATAATCTCAGAGGCAAAGAGATTTAGTTTAATGGTGTCAAGGAGGTCAAGTGTATCAGGTTGTGGATCGTCGAGAATTTCCTTAATTGTGTGAAGCCATCCATCCATTTTGTCTTCAGACTCTTCTTGGGCAGTATCAGGATCTTTAAGTTTGTATTTCCAGTGTGCTGCAACTCCTTGTTCATCGATATCGTCCATTCTTTTGGAACGAATTTGGACTTCTATCCATTCTCCCTCGTTGCTCATGAGAGTCACATGTAGGGCTTGATATCCGTTAGCTTTGGGATGGTTTACCCAATCGCGGAAGCGATCTGGATGTGATTTGTAAACCTGTGTGAGGGCAACATATATATTAAAGCAGTCGTTGATTTCTTCTTCGTCCTTCTGTGGAGTAAAGATAATTCGGATAGCCAAAATGTCGAAAATTTCTTCGAAAGAAATGTGTTTATTCTGCATTTTGGTCCATATAGAGTAGGGACTCTTGATACGGGATACGATTTGATAGTCAATAGGCATTTTGTCGAGAGCTTTACGAATAGGAGGTGTAAAGTTGCGAAAAATGGTATCGCGTTCAGATTGTGTAGATTCTAATTGTTCTGTGATGGATTTGAAGTCGTCTGGATGTTCATATTTGAAACTAAGATCTTCGAGTTCTGTTTTGATCTTATTGAGCCCAAGTCGATCAGCCAAAGGAGCGTAGATGTAGAGTGTTTCGCCAGCTATTTTATATTGTTTGCTAGGTAGCATGCTGTTGAGTGTGCGCATATTGTGGAGCCGATCTGAAATTTTGATGAGGATAACACGTATGTCGTCGCTCATAGTGAGTAGTAATTTCTTGAATGTTTCAGCTTGCAAGGATGCACGGTCTCCGAAGATGCCGCCGGAAATTTTGGTGAGGCCTTCTACAATGTTGGCTATTTTTTCCCCGAAAAGATTACGAATGTCTTCATAGGTGTAATCCGTGTCCTCTTCCACGTCGTGGAGTAGGGCGGCGCAAATTGACGTGGATCCCATCCCAATTTCAGCGCATACTATTTGAGCTACGGCAATAGGGTGCATTATGTATGGTTCTCCTGATAGACGACGTACACCTTTGTGAGCTTGCTTGGCAAAATTGAAGGCTCGGGTGATGATGTCAACTTTTTTACGATGATTTGAGGCCAAATAAGTGTCCAGTAATTTGCGAAAAGCATCATAAATCATGCGCTCTTCTTGTTTTTCCTGTTCTTCTTGCTTTTCCAGCTCATTTTGTGGGTTCATCATTACTCTCCTTCCTTTTTTATTAAAATAAATATGGAAAATGTTGGTGAATTATTTCACTCTGATTTTCTTTCCTGCTCGAATACTGCTGCCCTTGATTTTATTGAGTTTACGTAATTTTGATACTGTTGTATGGTGTTTCTTCGCGATTTCAGATAAGGTTTGCCCGTCGTTGATCGTGACGCTACTATTTCGTGATTTCTTGCGACTATTGCGGCGTGAGGATCGTCCGTTCCTCTTATTGTGGCTATATGAATGAGTTTTAACAGTGGTTTCGGGTTGTTCAATTATGGGAATATTTTCTATTGCCTGTGTTTTAGATGCATCATTTGTACTGAAAATGGAGTCTTGCAAATCAATAAAAGTGAGCAATTGTTTTTGAGGTAATCGCAAGGTACACTTCATTCTGTAACCTGGAATGAGAGAGGTCGTGTATTGTGGATTAAGTGCACGCAGTTCATTGTTATCGATATTGCAAATTTGAGCAATGCGATCCATTGTTACGTCGCGATTAATAATGATGGTGTCGGTGCAAGTGGGGATACTGACGTGCATGGGTAAAATGTTGTGGTCATTGTAGAAATTCATGACATAATTTGCAGCAATGAAAGCAGGTACGTAACCTCTTGTCTCACGCGGCAGGTATGGATAGATTTTCCAATAATCACGTTCGCCCCCAGAGCGATGTATAGCTTTGTTTATATTATTCGGGCCGCAGTTGTAGGCGGCAATGACCAGTGTCCAATCACCAAAGATATCATATAAATCTTTCATATAACGGGCGGCAGCATAAGAAGCTTTTATTGGGTCGCAGCGCTCATCAACAAGGCTGTTTACTTCGAGTCCGTAGCGTTTACCTGTTGTGGTCATGAATTGCCAGAGTCCGGTAGCACCGACGTGGCTGCGAGCTCTTGGATTGAAAGCGGACTCAATGACGGGAAGATATTTTAACTCCATAGGCATATGGTAGAATGATAGGGCTTCTTCCATGATGGGTACATAAAAATTTGAAGCTCCTAGCATGTAGGATACGGAGTGACGTAATCGACCTGTATATTGGTCAATGTATTTTTGTACAATGTTATTGTAAGTGAGTTCCATAATACTCGGAATTCTCTTCAGTCGGTCAATATAAACGGCTTTTTCGAAATATGGATTGATGTCTGCCAATTGAGAAGTGGTGTCAAGTTGGAAAAACTTACTCATATTCCATGCATTAATGAGAGAATCGGTATTTTCCTGCATACCTTCGGGCAAGTTGATTTCATCGTCATCAACTTTTTGAGTTGTAGTGTCTTTTTGCGCCATAGCAGGTGTCAAACCGAGGAAAATGGCAATAAACAGTATTTTAAAAGTTTTCATATTTCTGAATGGATTACTTGAATGAGAAACTACACTGCAATCCAACGGCATTGGAGTTGTGTGTAAAATTTTTTTGTTGGAAGAAAGCAGGTTCCAGATGCAAACTAAGGTCTTTGCTAATGTCGAAAGTGGAAAGCTGGGCATCAATATAGGCGTCGGCAACAGAAATAAGGTAGACACCAATAAATGCGAAAATGCTTAAATCGCGATACTTTCTGTAGAAGTCCTTTTTATGCTTAAAAATAGTTTTAAATTGCTCTTCACGTCCGGTAATGTCGTAGCCAAGAGGTAGCATTTTAAGGTAACTGGCTGTATTGGGGTTGTCGTCCATGATGTCTATGTAAGCTTGGGAGTAGTCTTTATACATTTGCTGGTTCCACAATAAGGCATAGGTGCAGCCAATGAAACCACCATAAATAATGGGTAACTTCCAGTATTTTCGATTATAAATTTGTCCAGCTCCGGGGAGTACGAGGGAAAGCCATAGCGCACGTTGTGGGTCAGGAATAAACCGAGTTTTAATTTTTGAAGAGGTTGTTTTTGCTAATGTAGAATCTGTGCGTACATGTGAATTTAAAAAAGAATCTGTCGGTATGGCTGCACTGACTTTTTTAATATTTTGTTTCAATAAGCTATCACTGACAGCATTAATGTTTGTGTTGGTAGTAAATGCAGCGTGTTTTGTAGTAATATCTTTTTTTTGTGCATACAAATTATCCGCGGAGAATAGAAACCCTGCGAAAAAAATGGTTAAAAAACGTACAGACACATTATTCAAGCTCATTCCTTCATCTTATCGAACATCTGTATTAGTTTGTCAAGTTGGTCCTGGGAATTGAAGGGAATTGTAATGTGTCCCTTGCCATCAGGCGAGAGTGTCATTTTGACTTTGGATTGGAAGAACGCAGACAAGTGCTCTTTAAGTGTGGAATATTCTTCTGGCAATTTACGAGATGGTTTGATTGTGTGGTGACCACTTGTGACGGTATCTCCGTTATTAATGGATTGGACCATTTCTTCAACTTTTCGTACTGAGAAGTTGTTTTTCTTAATTTCATTAAAAAGTTTTAGTTGCATGGAGGGACTTTCTAATCCGAGTAGTGCGCGAGCATGTCCTTGGTCAATGTCCTTGTTTCGTAATGCAATTTGAACATCTGCAGGCAATTTGAGCAAGCGTAGATAGTTTGCTATAGTAGTGCGCTTCTTACCGACTTTTTCAGATAATTGTTCCTGTGTGACATTAAACTCCTCCATGAGGTTATTGTAAGCTAGTGCAATTTCTATGGCGTTTAGATCCTCGCGTTGAATGTTTTCCACGAGCGCCATTTGCATCATATTTTCGTCGCTTGCAGTGCGTACATAAGCTGGTATCGAGTGGAGACCCGCTAATTTGGAAGCTCGCCAGCGACGTTCACCTGCAATTATTTGATAGGTGCCGTTGTCCATTTGTCGGAGTGTGATTGGCTGAATGATTCCGATTTGTGAGATAGAGTTTGATAATTCCAGAAGAGCTTCTTCATCCATCTCACGACGTGGCTGATTGGGATTGGCAAAAATCCGGTCAATGGAGATTTCATTAATAGATGAGGAGCCCTGCGTTGTTACTTCATCATTAGAGATAAGAGCATCCAACCCCCTTCCGAGGGCGTTATATTTCTTGTGTACAGCCATTATTATTCGTTCTTCTTGATAATTTCTTTTGCAAGGGTTAAATAGTTGATGGCGCCTTTTGATTCTGCGTCATAAAGAATAATCGGCATGCCGTGACTGGGAGCTTCGCTTAGTTTTACATTTCGCATAATTACGGTTTTAAAAACGAGCTCTTGGAAATGTCGTTTTACTTCATCATAAATTTGGTTGGCGAGGCGCAGACGACTATCGTACATTGTGAGAAGAAAACCTTCGATTTGTAAGTCTGGATTCAGTTTTTTCTTAATAATGCGGATCGTGTTGAGTAGTTTGCTGATGCCTTCGAGTGCAAAGTATTCGCATTGCACGGGAATAATCACAGAATCTGCAGCTGTAAGGGAGTTGACCGTAATAAGTCCCAAAGAAGGAGAACAATCGATGAGAATATAGTCATATTCGTTCTTCAGTGGTTCTGTAATACGTTTCAGTACTTTTTCACGGTTGTCCAGATTGAGCATTTCTATTTCAGCTCCTACAAGATCAATGTGTGAAGGAATAATATCCATTCCGTCGATGTCAGTAGTGTAAATGGCTTCGTGAGAGTCTACACCGTTGACAATGCACTCATAAATGGAGGTGTCTATTTTATTAATGTC
The DNA here is from genome assembly GCA_028709135.1 of Bacteroidaceae bacterium. Taxonomy (GTDB): domain Bacteria; phylum Bacteroidota; class Bacteroidia; order Bacteroidales; family Bacteroidaceae; genus UBA6382. The sequence goes on from JAQVXN010000065.1 coordinate 8,358, forward strand.
CACGCCGACGCCCGAAGACGAGTTTGCCTGGGGGTCTGCGTCTATTAATAAAACTTTCTTTTCCAAGGTGGCAAGAGAGGCTGCCAAGTTGATGGCTGTGGTGGTTTTTCCAACGCCGCCTTTTTGGTTTGCTAATGCTATGATTTTGCCCATATTCGATAGATATATCAAATGCTTTGCAAAGATAGTGCAAATCAAGGGAAGATAAAAATGAAAAACAATTTTTTTTACTTTTGAAGCTGTCGCTGACTTTCCTATCTTATTATAAAATATCAGAGTGAGTGTTGATAAATGGAATCTTTGAGAGAGGATCGATTTTGCTTTAGAAATAGATTTTGTTTCAGGGAAGTCCATTTTTATGGTTCTATATAATGGGAAAGATTATATTTTTTAGTACTTTTGCGTTGTTACGAATAAGATTAGTAGTGATGAGACCCCTGTTATTACTTTCCAATG
>JAQVXN010000066.1 GCA_028709135.1 Bacteroidaceae bacterium
AAAAAGCAAGATGTTATTCAAAAAAAACAGAACGCTATTTGTCAAACGCGCAACATATATATTTTGAGCAAACTCATATATTGGTAATGGATTACCTTGGAAAAAATGAAAATTTACTCAAAATCTTTATATTATAATTATGATCGCGCGCGTACCTTAAAGTAATAACAAATGCGGGCAATTATTATATTTAAAATTTGTTCTCACGTAAGAGAATACTTGAATTCTGGATAAGAAAACCATGACAGAGTGTTGTTGTTTATCTTCATTTCCTTTTTGTGAAAATACAGGTCATAAAATAAACTCGTTGCTTTCAAAGAATTGATCTGATCGTGTTTTTTAAATTTTTACTTGCTCAATAAAAGTTGGTGACGCAGTGCGTCACAAAAGAAATGCAGTGCGTCACAAAAAAAACGCGTCGCGTCACAAAAGAAATGCAGTGCGTCACATAGAATGAGAAGTAACGATTCATTTAGAACACTAGATCTGGATAGAATTTCAGCCAAATAAAGAAATGTATCCTCAATAGGGCCTTTTTGCCAAGTGGAGTCGGAATTTGCAAAAAAGAGGTGCACCCCTCCAATAAGTTTTGAAATAATGTGATGTGCGAAAAATTCACTACCATTGTCAGTAGTAATGGTTAAAACACCTTCTTTCGATAAGGAAAGAGCAGTTTAGGAAGAACGTCATGCGGTAGATCTGAAATTATGAAAGAAAATTGTGGCGAAGAGGAGGTAGAAAGTTCAATCGAGGAGAACTCAAGAAAAAGTAAAATTACGGTCAAGAAAGAATATTGACCAAGTATTATAAATATGGTTACGATATGATGTGAAAATTATACGCGTTGAAATGATAAAAATCTATAGTTTGAAAGGGATTTTTTTACGAATGTCTTTGTTGATTTGTTTGATCCCATGACCAATAGCGTTATTGCCGGTGTTAACCAGGTAGCTGAAGGATTCTGCAATTGTTTGGAGAAAGTTACTAGGTTTGATTTCTGCATGGCAATTGATGATGGTATTGAGCTGATGAGGAAAGATTTCAATGGTTACGGTTTGATCGGCCATGAAAGGATCTCCGTCGCAATGAATAACCCCGGCATGTTCACGTGTAATGTGAATTAGGCGAGAGCGAAACATGTGGATTTTACTATTGTTTGAAAGCGTTCCATTGAAAAGCTGATAAGCCAAACCGGGAGCTTCCAATGCTGTAAATGGTTCAATAAAAGTGATGTCCATTAATCCGTCACTCATGGATGCTTCTGGTGCAATATAGGCGTTATTGCCATATTGCGATGCGTTGGCACATGTGATAAGAAAGGCTTTACCGGTGAATTTATTTGTTTCGTCTTCAAGGGTATAGGTTTCGGGTTTGTAACGGGTAATTTCTTTTAGCGAATTTTCCATATAGGTGAGAATGCCTCTACGAATAGAGGCTGCAAACTTGTAGCTAATGGTTGCATCAAATCCCATTCCGCAGGTACAGAAAAATGGGCGTCCATTAATTTTACCGTAATCAAGGGGGTGAATGCTGCATTCGTTAATGAGTTGAATGGCTTTGGAATATTCTAGTGGAATTTGAAGATGTCGCGCCAAGCCATTGCCGGAGCCGCAAGGTATGATGCCCAATGCAGTGTTTGTATGTACCAGAGAACGTGCGACTTCGTTCACCGTACCGTCTCCGCCGATTGCTACAACGATGTCTGTGCCGTTTTCGGCCGCCATAGATGCTAGTACGGCACCGTGTCCGCTATAAGCAGTTTTAGCTATTGCGTAATTGAAACGGTTCTTATCCAGACGTTCTTCAATGTCGTTGAGGATAAGTTCTTTGTTCGCGGTCCCTGAAATAGGGTTGACAATGAATAAGATGGATTTTTTTTCTTCCATAAATGTTTATCGTGTTGCAAATTTAAGGTAAAGTTAGGATAAAGGCAAAACGAAAAGTGTTTTTTTTTAGATTTGTGGACTTATTAGATTAAGGGTTTCAAAAACAGAGCAGAAACATTTTTGTTGTTTTCTGCTCTGAATGAGGTGAGACATTGTAAATAGAAAAACTATTTATAATTGTTCAAAATATCTTTGCATGCTTCCAGATGATAGGGGCGGATGATGGTACTACAGAAACCATCTCCTTGCAAGGCGTACATGTATTCGATAGAAATGCCGTTTTCCTGCAGATACTTCAAGAGATGAGCGAGATAGCCCGTCTTGTTCGGTAGATCTATTCGAATAACGTCGGTAAGAATAACTGCAATGCCTGCATCTTTAAGTGTTTGGGCTGCTTTTTCGGTGTCGTCTACAATGAGGCGAAGAATGCCGAATTCGGAACTATCTGCCAAGCTGAAAGCCAAAATATCAATATTTTTATTGGCTAGCAGCTGTGCAATTTGCTGGGTGCGTCCTGCTTTGTTTTCGAGAAAGACAGAGACTTGTTTAATAGTCATATTTACCTCCTATTTTTAAAGTTTTCGTTTGTCGTTTACATGTTTTGCTTTACCTTGTGCTCGCTCAATGCTGTTGGGTTCAACAAGTTTTATTTCTGCCTTAATGGAGAGTACGCTCTTCAGATGGTTTTGGAGTTTTTTCTTCAGACAGATCATTTCATTGATGTCATCACTGTAATAGCCGTCTCTGACTTCTACTTGAACTTCGATGGTGTCCAGGTTATTGACGCGGTCAACAGTAATCATATAGTAGGGTTCGAATTCCTTCATGCTCAAAATGACGCTTTCAACCTGAGATGGGAATACGTTAATGCCACGAATAATGAGCATGTCGTCGCTACGGCCCATGATGGGAGTCATACGCACAGAGGTGCGCCCGCAAGGGCATGGCTCATTAATAAGAGAGGTGAGGTCCTTTGTGCGGTAGCGTAGTAGGGGCATACCGTCTTTGGTGAGTGTAGTGAAGACGAGTTCTCCTTTTTCTCCATAACCCATGGGCTCGCAAGTAATCGGGTTGATGATTTCTGGATAGAAATGGTCTTCTACAATGTGAGAGCCGTTTTGGCACTCACATTCGTAACTAACGCCGGGGCCGCAAATTTCACTTAGACCGTAAATGTTATAGGCTTTAACACCCAATTGTTCTTGAATTTCCTGACGCATGTTCTCTGTCCATGGTTCTGCGCCGAGAGCAGCGATGTGTAGTTTTAGTTCACTGCGGGTGATGCCCATTTTACGCATGGTTTCACTTAAATAAAGAGCGTAAGAAGGGGTGCAAGCAATGGCGGTGATGCCGAGGTCACGAATGAGGCGAATATGTTTCTCTGTGTTACCTGTAGAAGCCGGAACGACAGTGGCACCATAGTTTTCTACGCCATAGTGGAGGCCAAGTCCTCCTGTGAATAGACCATAGCCATAAGCTACGGACATGGTGTCTTCGCGTGTGAGGCCAAAAGCGCCGAGACAGCGCGAAACGGATTCCTGCCAAACTGTGAGGTCATGGCGCGTATAGGCACAAATGGTAGGGTTGCCCGTAGTGCCACTGGAAGCATGAATTCGTACAATTTGACTATGTGGAGCTGAGACAAGTCCGTAGGGATAGTTGTCGCGCAGGTCCTGTTTTGTTGTGAAAGGCAGGTTAATAATATCATCGATGCCGTGGATGTCAGCGGGGGTGATACCTATTTCCTGCATTTTATTGCGGTAAAAGGGCAGGTTGTGATAGACGTAAGTGACAAGTTTTTGCAGACGCTTACCTTGTAGAACTCGCATCTGTTCGCGGTCCATTGTTTCTTTGTTGATATTCCAAATCATTTTTTTGTAGTATGGTTGTGGTTTACAAATTGTTAACAGGATGGTCTTGCTTAAAAGCTTGCATGCGTGAAGCAAAGACATCGTATTGGTCGTCGTCAATAAAAGAAGTGCAGACGCGTATACCCTGCTGTCTGCTGCCGGTAGTATCGAGAGCAATGGCGCTGACACCATAAAAAAGCAGTTCTGTCATCAAGGCGCCACCGGAAAATCCGGGATAAGTAACTGTGAAATAGAAGCCGTTACCGATTTCTTCGCCCATATCGTTGTCATAAACAATCTGGAATCCATTTTGGCAGAAAATGTGTTTCAGCTTTTCGGCTCTACGACCATATTCGTGAACAGCTTCAAGAAAATTGTAAGCACCGTCGCAAGCTGCTTTAAACATTGCGGCAAGAGCCCATTGTGCAGAGTGGGCAGTACCAGAAGAGAGGGTGTATAGTATGCGATTTTGAAAGACATTTCCAAATTCGCCAATGGTGTAGCGATCACGCAGAGCAGGATAAGAACGGTGAAAAAGTTTTTCGGAAATGATGCTCATGCCTATACGTTGTCCTGCATAACTGAAAGCCTTGCTACCAGAGATAAGTAAAATATAATTATCGGTGTAGTGAGATACGCTGGGTTGATAAGGTGGACAGAAAGGCTTGCTGAGATCTTTCCGAAAATCCATGCCGAAGTAGGCCAGATCTTCCATGACAATGGCGTCGTAATCGGTTGCCAGTTTTCCAATGCCCTGCAGTTCGCTGTCAGTGAGGCAGACCCAAGATGGGTTATTGGGATTTGAATAAATGATGTTACAAATCTTTCCACTGCGAAGGTAACTTTCAAGTTTCTCAAGTAGGCGCGGTCCTCGGTAGTCGAACATGTCAAAAGACTCGTATTTCAAACCGAGGACTTTGAGTTGGTCTTTTTGAACCGGGAATCCAGGGTCAATAAAAAGAACCGTATCTTTTTCAGGATTGCTTTGACCTGAGACCAAAAAACTCGCAAATGTGCCCTGCATAGAGCCACATGTCGGGATACAGCAGGTTGAGTTAACGTCGGTGTTGATAAATGCCTTTATGAAACGTGCCGTTTCTTTCTTAAGAGGTTCTATACCTTGTAACGGAGGATATTTGGCAGCGAGACCTTTTTGTAAAGCTTCTATTTCTGCACGAACGCCGATGGCTTCAGGCGGCAGTCCGGGGACACCCATTTCCATGTGAACAAACTTTTCGCCCGTTTTTTGTTCAATGAGATGAGATACCGTGACAATTTCGCGAATGGTAGCGCGGCTAAAGTCCGGTAGGTGCATGCTTTGGATGGCATTTTGCACAATGGCGAAATCTATGGGCGTTTTCTTTTCTTTATTTGGCATGGTCAACACCTATCTTTAAAGCGCAAATATTGGCATCAACAACAGTTTTCCCTTTATGTTTGAAAACAGTGTGAATAGCCGTAATAAGTTTGTCTAAGTCTAGCCCAAGGGCTTTTTGTGCAGCACCAAGCAGAATCATATTTGCGGAGCGTGGAATTTGATTGCTTTTTGCAAGTTGATCAATATCTAAAAAGATGACGTTCGAGAGTTTCGCAAAATCGGCTTTCAATTTTTCAATATCTGGATAGTTTGCAATGTTTACAAAAGGAACTGATGAAGTAATGATCCATCCGTTTTTGGAAAGAAAGGGTAAATAGCGAAGAGCTTCCATGGGCTCCATAGAAATAATGACGTCCGCTTGTCCGAGAGGGATCAGGTCCGATGAAATAGGTTGGGAGGAGATTCGCAAATTGCTTTGTACGTCACCGCCACGTTGGCTCATGCCGTGTACTTCAGCTTGTTTGATATAAAGGCCTTCATTCATGGCGGCCTCACCAATGATGGTAGCGATGGAAAGGATACCTTGTCCTCCAACACCGCATAAAATAATATCTGATTTCATAAATTTGCTATTCTTCAAAATTAATTGTTCGCGGGTGTTGTTTTTGCCGCACGTTCTTTAGCATGTCTTGAAGCAGTCTGGATGCACTCGCGACGCGGAATGATCACGCTAACACCTTTATATTCTATTTCTTCGCGGATGATGCGGATAATTTCATCCATATTATTGGGAGTGGGTATCACAACGCGGATATGTTCTTCGGGTACACCGATGCCGCGACAAATGGCTTCAAATTTATTTGTACCCGCAGAATCTTGTCCACCAGTCATGGCGGTAGTGAGGTTGTCGGAAATGACAATGGTGATAGGAGAATTCTCATTGACCGCGTCAAGTAGCCCGGTCATGCCAGAATGAGTAAATGTAGAGTCGCCTATAACTGCAATGGCAGGGAAAAGTCCTCCGTCTGCAGCTCCTTTGGCCATTGTAATAGAGGCGCCCATGTCCACACAGCTACTTAAGGCACGATAAGGGGGGAGGGCTCCCAAGGTGTAACAACCAATGTCTCCAAATACTTTTGCATGGGCATAATCCTTTAAAATCAAGTTAAGAGCTTCGAAAACACTGCGGTGTCCACAGCCCTGACAAAGGGCAGGTGGACGGGGTGTAACATCTTCGCAGGGAGCAAAACATTCTTGGCAGGGCAGGCCTAAAGCTTTTTTTACCAAATCAGTATTAAGTTCCCCTGTGCGTGGAAGTTCTCCTGAGAGTTTTCCCATTATAGGAATATTTAAAGGTAGAATACCTCTCACTTGATCTTCGATGAAAGGCTGTCCTTCTTCTAAAATAAGTAGAGATTTACAAGTTGATGCAATCTTTGAAATTTGATTTTTTGGTAATGGATATTGTGAAATTTTGAGAACAGGATACTTGCAACCTGTCGGAAAACATTCCATTAAGTAATTATAAGCGATGCCTGAGGCCAGAATTCCAATTTGATGGTTTGTGGCATTGAAGAATTTGTTAAACTTTGATTCTTCGGCGCGTTTCAATAAATCTGGTTGTTGCGATGTGACTACGTTGTTGCGACGTCGGGCAATAGCAGGAAGTAATACCCATTCTTTTTCGTTTTGAGGGAAGTGGAATGCGTTCTCTTCTTTTGGCTCACCAACTTCCACAACGGCGCGAGAATGTGCCATGCGTGTGGTGATTCTCATAAGAACGGGGAGATTTACCGTTTCAGAAAGTTCGTAAGCGTAGTCCATCATGTCATATGCTTCCTGCTGGTTACTGGGTTCCAAGGTTGGTACCATGGCGAATTTGCCGTAAAAGCGAGAGTCCTGTTCATTCTGAGAGGAATGCATGGATGGGTCATCCGCAACAAGAACAACCAAACCTCCGTTGACGCCTGTCATGGCGGAATTTACGAAACAGTCGGCGCAAACATTAAGACCTACGTGTTTCATGCAGACAAGAGCTCGTTTACCAACAAAGGATAAGCCCAAAGCTGCTTCCATCGCAGTTTTTTCGTTTGTGCACCAACGACTGTGCAGACCCCGTTGTTGTGCTATCTTGGAATCTTGAATATATTCCGTAATTTCTGTGGAGGGCGTTCCCGGATAGGCATAAACTCCGCTCAACCCCGCATTGATGGCACCAAGTGCAATGGCCTGGTCGCCCAATAGTAACATCTTATTCATTAAATTATCTATCTTCAAAGTCTTTTGTTTCAATTCTCTGTGTCATCTTTTTTGTTTATAAAGTAACACTTTCAGCGATTCAAAAAGAGGAAATGCACTTCTTGCGCTTCTTTTTGTTTCGTTATGCTGCAAAATTAGCAGATTTATTTTAACTATATTACTAAAAACGCGAAAAAAATAATCATCTAAGTGATTGAAAGGCTTGAAAATTAGAAAACGATAAAAACTTTATTTTCGTTTTGCAATTGAGGGGATTTATAGTATCTTTGCGCTCTAGTTTAAAAAGATAAAGATAAACAATGGGTATATTACAAGACAGATTAAAGAACTTTACTCGTCCTCAGGAGTATATGAAAGCAGGGGTTTATCCCTATTTCCGCGTAATTGAGGGAAAACAAGGGCCTGTGGTTCATATGGAAGGCAAGGATGTTCTGATGTTTGGTTCAAATGCTTATACGGGACTGACTTATGATGACAGGATTATTGAGGCTGCCTGCAAGGCTTTACATCAATATGGTTCTGGTTGCGCCGGTTCGCGTTTTTTGAATGGCACACTTGACTTACATGTTAAATTGGAAAAGGAGTTGGCTGAATTCGTGGGTAAAGACGAAGCATTAAGCTTTTCTACTGGATTTAGTGTGAATGCCGGCGTGATTTCATGTCTTACAGGTCGTGAAGATTATATTATTTGTGATGATCGCGACCATGCTTCGATTGTGGATGGTCGTCGTTTGTCTTTCTCTACTTCGTTGAAGTATAAGCACAACGACATGGAGGATCTGGAACATAAATTGAAAAGTTGCCGTGAGGACGCTGTAAAGCTGATTGTTGTTGACGGTGTCTTTTCAATGGAAGGGGACTTGGCAAATTTACCGGAAATCATACGCTTAAAACATAAATACAATGCCACGGTGATGGTAGACGAAGCTCATGGTTTAGGAGTATTCGGCCGTCAAGGAAGAGGCGTTTGTGATCATTTCGGACTTGCTGACGAAGTTGATTTGATTATGGGTACTTTCAGTAAGTCATTAGCGTCTATTGGAGGTTTTATTGCAGCTGATAAGTATTTGATCAATTGGTTACGTCATAACGCGCGTACCTATATATTTAGTGCCAGCAATACGCCAGCTGCTACAGCCGCTGCTTTGGAGGCTCTGCACATTATTCAGCAGGAACCTGAACGCATTGACCATCTTTGGGAAGTTACGCATTACGCTCTGAAACGATTCCGTGATGCTGGTTTTGAGATAGGAGATACAGAATCACCGATCATTCCTCTTTATGTACGTGATACGGATAAGACATTCCTTGTTACAAAGATGGCCTTTGATGAGGGCGTATTTATTAATCCGGTTATTCCTCCTGCTTGCGCTCCCCAAGATACGTTGGTACGTTTTGCTTTGATGGCAACACATACGAAGGAACATGTCGAC
>JAQVXN010000067.1 GCA_028709135.1 Bacteroidaceae bacterium
CGTCACATCCTCATCAGAGCCTTCCTGTCCTGAAGTATTGCGTGCTCGTCGTTGATTGATCTTTACAGAATCATCTTTGAGATTGCCATCCCATTTTTCGGATTCGGAAGTATGCATAGACCAATTATTCGTTTTGCTGTAGGAAAAATTGGGTCTCAACTGAATACTCGTCAAAGTGTCGGGAGTCCATTCAAGATTAAAATTCATATTGAATTCATCGTGCCAGCGAACAGAATGACTTGTATTGTCGTTATACCGAAAGGTGGAATCGTTGTAGTCCGTTTCAGCATGGCGTGAGGTTTGATTTTCTGCATTTGAGAAATTGTAGCGCGCATTCCCCGAAAAACGATATTTATCTTTCTTATCTTTAGCATAACTAATGCCGCCACCTTTTGAGGCTGTCAATCCGGGACGTTTTGCCTGAGAAAAGTTTACGGCGCCTTTACCACGCTCTGAGAAACCGGGATTGTTCACATTGTTCATTCCTCCCATGGCAGACAAATGATACTCACTGCGAAACTTATTGATATTGAGAGAAGAACTGTAACGATCATGGTTACCGGTAGCAGCACTAGCCTGGCCCACAAGTCCTTTAAACATGTTGGGTTTGATTTCTATATCGAGTACATCGTTTTCCACACCGTCGTCGATGCCCGTTAATCTGGCCAAATCCGATTTGCGATCATACGTCTTAATTTTCTTGATGATGTTGGCCGGCAAGTTTTTCAATGCCATTTGCGGATCATTGCCGAAAAACTTCCTCCCGTTTATCAATATTTTATCATAAATCTTACCATTGATTTTAAGTTGTCCGTTATCAGCCGTTTCTGCACCTGGGATAAGCGAAATCAAATCTTCCAACATGGCTCCCTCAGGAGCATGATAAGCATCCGCGTTATAGGCCACCGTATCATTCATCACCGTGACAGGAGGCATGCTCGCCGTCACTACGGCTGCTCTCAAAATTACATCGGCAGGTTTTATTTGAATGTCTGAAACAGAAATGATGGGATGCGCCGCCGTCACACTAAATTTAAAAATGCCCGTCTGATAACCCACCAAAGAATAACTCATCACATATCGGCCTACGGGAAGCTTTCGAATGCTGTAACATCCCAATGAATCGGTAACTGCTCCGGCACAAAAAACACTGTCCTTTGCTGTCACCACACGCAACAATATTCCGGGCATACCACTTTTATCCTTATCTGTAAAGCGTCCTGTCACAACCCCAAGCGTATCACCTACAGCAACTTTTTGAGCTACCACGTAACTACAGTCCGTCATCAAGAATATGATACAGAAGAAAAACACCCTGTCAATTAATTTCTTCATCATTATTATCCGATATGTTCCAACAAAAATTGGGTTTGTTTCCAGCCCTTAAATTTAATAGTTTTATTCCAGTTTGTCCACCTTCCTGCTTTTGCGAAAGATGGACAACCTGAAATAAAACATACTAAGAAACTCTATTTAAATTCATGCACTCAATTGGAATCGCCTTGGTTTTGATGATTTTTCAACTTTCCTTTACCTTTGCGGTCTTTCAACGTCTTTTTAAACTTATCTGCATTATGACGTTCCGTCTCATAAATTTTTAAAATTTGTTTGGGCGAAAGAATCTTCCGGAACTTATCATAATAGGACTCGCGAATATCCAGCATTTTCTTACTCACCTCAAACTGATTCCGAATGCGTGCTTCTATTTCTGCGTCCGTCAAATCTTGCTTCTGACCCTTTAAACCTTTTTCATTGCCTTTATTTCGCTTCATTTTGCGGCAATCCATCATATCCTTCAAATATTGAGTATAAAGAGGTGTAAACTTCGCGGCTGTGGCATCGTCCAACATCAGGACATGAACCATTTGATTACTCTGATGTTGCCGAATCTGCTCCTCATTGGCATGTTTACGGTTTTGCGATTCCGCGTTCTGTGCACGCATCATGTCCTGACTTCCCCAGAACAACAGTACAAACATAAAAATCAAATACTTCTTCATTTTATTACTGTTTTATAATTAAACGTCATTTTAAGAATTCATCATTTTCTACAATAGAGGCCATCATTTCAAGATCCTCATCACCCAATTCATTAATCCACGAATCATCCGCTCCGCTTGCAGTCTTATCTATTTGTTGGGTAGTTGCTGCAGGCTGCTTGTCTGCTTCATTTTTTACAATCGTCCGCCCGGGAATGAAAACTAGTCCGACAAGAATAGCCGCCGATGACAACATGATGATGCTTCTTTTCAACACCAACCTGCGACGACGTTGCTGTGAGACCTTAAGCATTACCTTTTGCTGCGCTTCCTGAAAAAAGCCGTCCGGCACTTGATAGGGCGTCTGCTTTCCAATAAAATCAAAATCTTTTCTTTCCATCTTATTCATTCATCATATATTTTTTGATTTTCTCTTTAGCATAATGATAATCCACTTTCAAATTTTCCACCTTGATGTTCGTAATTCTACTGATCTCGGCATATTCCAACTCATCGTAATAACGAAGATTAAACACCACACGCTGTTTCTCAGGCAGGGTGAGTATTGCTTTTTGAAAATTTACAGCCAACTCGTTCTCATAATCTACATATTCCGTCGTCAGCAATTCGGACGTCAATCCCGCCTCTAAAGGAACTTCAGACTCATTTTGATGATGCAGAAACCTGACACATTCATTAGTTGCTATTTTGTATATCCACGTTTTCAAAGAGCAATCTCTACGAAAAGAACTCAGGTTGCGGAACACCCGAAGAAAGACTTCCTGCATCACGTCCTCTGCATCTGCATGCACCACAACCATACGGCGAATGAAAAAGTAAAGCGATTTCTGATATGCATCCATCAACATCCGAAAGCCTTGCTCTTTGTTTTTTTGATACAATCCGTAGATTTCGTCGTCGTTTATCATTCTCGCAGATTAGCTGGTTTAATACTATAGACCCTGAAAATGCCAGAAGTTAAATCGTGGCGCCTCATTTTTATTTTTTTAATGTTTCTAGCTATCAAAAAAGAGCAACCCTTTGACAGATTGCTCTCTTCCCTTATTAAACCTAAACTAGAACATTTTCATTTTCGAATCTAAATCATTCATTATTTGTCTCAGGAGCTTTATCAATCAAATCCATAAACTGATCGAGTTTTGGAGTGATAATAATCTGAGTTCGGCGATTACGCTGCTTTCCCACTTCGGTGTCATTGGTTGTAATCGGATTGTATTCTCCGCGTCCCGCAGCCGATAAACGTTTCGGATCAACACCATATTGCGTTTGCAACGCCTGCACAACGGAAGATGCACGTAAGCAACTCAAATCCCAATTGTTACGGATGTTGGGCTGCGAGATAGGCACAGGATCAGTATTTCCTTCTACTAACACATCGTAATCCTTATAATCTTTTATGATTTTGGCAATTTTACTCAATGTTTCAGAAGCACGGTCATTAATCAAATAACTTCCGGATTTATAAAGCATATTGTCTGCCAAAGAAATATAAACCACTCCTTTAAGAACCTTTACGTCCACTTCCTGTAGTTCGTCGCGATTCAAACTACGCGTCAAATTATTGGTCAACACAATATTGAGAGAATCTGATTTCGTTTTTGCATCTACCAATTGCTTGATGAAGCGATTGGAAGCATTGATTTCGTCTACAAGTTTCGAAATATTTACATTGCCTTGGGAATTCTGCTGCAAACTCTTATCAAGTGAACCCTGCAGTCTCCCGTAATCAGCGCGCAAATCCTCCATTCGTTTCTGCTCTGTACCCAAACGATCCTGAAGATTTTTAGTTGTACTGTTACATCCGGCCAGCTCTACACGTGTATCTTCATTCAACTGCCTCAGCTTGGCGTTTTCATTTCGTAGAGCTTCCATTTCTTTTTTACTCACACAACTGCTCATCACAATAGTTAAAAGCAGCGTCATTAATAAAATCAGTCGATGTTTCATTTTCATTAATAATTATGGACAGATCTTCCAATCCATCCTGATTTGAATTTTCGTGGGGCAAGATACGTATTTCCAAACGGAAAAGAGAACTTTTTAAGAACCTTTATGCAGGATTGAATTTTATTTAGCTTTTAAGAAATCGGCAAATTTTGGTTTTTAAGAACGTCACGCTGTTTGCGATTCCACAAGTAGTAGCGTTCGAGTTCCTTATCGGCCACCTTCACCACATATCCTATCAATGCCGCATCATCCAAAAAGCCTGCTCCCGGAATCCAGTCAGGAATCAAATCGAATGGCGTCACTACGTATATCAGTACAGCTACAATCAGAATCAACTTATAACCGTTATATTGTGAGTAGCGTTTACTGATAATATCACTTACATAAAAATAGAGCAATATCAAATCCTTCAGGACCGGAGCCAAGGCCCGATTTCGAAACATGTGGGCAACAAGTCCCAAAAGATTACGCACTTTGTTTCTATCGCTCAGATAATCTTTAGCCTCACGATACCAACGCCCTTGTTCAAACTGGTGGAAAAGCTCCCGCACGGTTGATTTCATACGCATGTTCTTTCTCATTTTGTTCCCTCCTTCATTATTTTCTCCGACCTGCCACATAACAGCAAGGCTTGTAGGGTCCAAATATAACAAGAATTACTCATAAATCAAAATCAACACCTCTTTTTTCAATTTTATTCTTCTCAATGGCGCCGTTTCCCTTCTGACAAGTAGGCTAGATTCAAAAACGAAGTGCAAAAATTTGCGGATACTTTTCTTTGATTTGGCTGAAAGTCTATCAGAATATCGTGTTCTCAATGAAATGTTACCTCTCATTCTATGTGACGCGGTGCGTTTCTTTTGTGACGCGACGCGTTTTTTTCATGACGCACTGCGTTTCTTTTGTGACGCACTGCGTCACCAACTTTGATTCAGCAAGTAAAAATTTGAAAAACACGATTGAAGCATTTATTTGAAAGTAACGGGGTTATTTTACGGCCTGTATTTTCGCAAAAAGAAAACGAAGACAAACAACAGGCCCAGAGCTAAATTGAACTTTTCTTGCTCTAAACTTCATTTTTTAAAACATTTCAGTTCATTTTGATCTTGACTGTTGACTCTAGGTTTTATCTGAACATATACCTTATTATATCTTAGTTCATTTTGTAGAAAGCATTATTTTGCCGCATAACAAAAAAGAAGATGCTTGCCACCTTGGGAACCAGCAAGATCAACATAGCAAGAAGGACAATCAGAAAATCTTTCAACTTTTTGGTTCTGTAAATATTTATTTTAAAAAGCGCGATTCTGGTGCTTATCTGTTACTGGACATCATCCGTTTTTGTCTTCTTAGAAAACATTTTTTTCATAAAGCATGTTTTAGTGATTGCAAATAGCAACGGAATCGATACTAATTGAGAAACGATCGAGACAAGAACCATCAAAGAAATCGAGGTATCATAAAGTATGCCCAGCATCCAGCTTCCCAGAAACCAACAAACCCCAAAAGAAGTTTCAAATATGCCAAAACCCGTTGATCGATTTTCTTTCGGAACTAAAGATGTTACGGCTGATTTTAAAATAGTTTCCTGAGCTCCCATGCCGATACCCCAAAGTGTAATGCCAACAATAATGAAACCAATAGAATGAGAGAGGAAGACAAATGGAGCAAAAAAAGCAGACAAGAAATTGGAAACAATCAATACTTTTATTCCATATTTATCGTATGCCCAACCGAAGATAAGCGCCGAAACGGCATCGACCAACATGGCCCCGGCATAAAGCAACGGTAAAAAAGAATCCGGAACGATTGAAAGTTTCGCTACATGCATGGTGATTATCGGGAAATCGATGAAACCAAAGGCAAATAAACTAATCGCTATGATATACACGATAAATCGTGAATTCATTTTGAGTTTTTGCTTCTCCTCGATGCTTATTTCAAAATTTTCGGGATGAGGAAATTTGTGCTTGGCTTTTAATAAGAAATATAAGGTAAAAAAAGCCGGGATTATCAATGCTCCGAAACAGATTCTATAAGTAGAAAACAAATCATCACTCCCTTTCCGAAATAAAAGAATGACAAATAAAAATACGGGGCCGCAAAATGCTCCTATTTGATCCATAAATTCCTGAAGTGCAAAGGCTTTTCCTTCGCCCACCTGTGCAGAAGCAAATGACACCAAAGTGTTTTTGGAGGGTTGTCGGATTGCTTTTCCAAAGCGCTCCATAATAATTAAGAGACAGGCCCATTTCCATCCGTTTTCAGGAATTAAAGCCAGCAGTGGTATTGCAACCATATTGATAGCATATCCGATGATCGACATCGTCCAATAATTTCGTTTTTTGTCTGTAAAATAACCGGTAACCAGACGAAGAGAATAGCCTATCAGCTCACCAAACCCCATAATGAAACCGATCGTAGCCGCAGAAACACCTGCTAATTTCAAATAAGCGCCATAAATGCTACGCGCACCTTCATGAGTCATATCCGAAAACAAACTAACCACTCCCATCAGAATGACAAACGACAACGCAACTTTAGCAGTCTTTTTCTTCATACCTATATATTGTTTTATCTATTTCCACAGAAAACATGCAACATCACCAATTGAATGCGATTCCAATATCGCCTCTTTCTCAGAATATTTTGATGCAGTATCTGAATCTCTAAATATGAGAACAAAACTATAAATTTATTATCAAATCACTCCATTTTTTTCGTGTTATTCTACGTTATATTTTATAGCTCCTTCAAAAATAAATAACAACAAAAACCAAATTCCGTTTCATTTAAACCCATATTTGATAATTCAAAAAATAAAATTTTATCCTAAAATTAGGTTAGCTTCAAGAAATGTCATCTACAACAAATTAATTGTACAGAAAAAGGATATTCCTCCATTTTGTATTTTTTTTACGCTTCGTTTTGATTAGATACCTCTCCGCCAGATACACCTTCACAGCTCAAAAACACTAGGCTTATAAGCAACTTATAAATATTATCCAAACCTATCTTCAAGGAATCATTGAGAAGAACTTTTGATTTATCGTGCCTACGAACTTTGGAATTTAAATATTGCATCTGAACAATTCCCTTATAAAAATAACATTAAAAGAAATTAAATACCAGCACATATAGGAATGAGAATAAAATAAATCCGTACCTTTGTTACGCGCAAAGAAAAACACGACACGACAAAAACGCTAATTATGAAATTGAAAGTTTTTTTGAACACCGTATGTCTGTTCTCTTTAATGGCCATACAATCAATGAATGCAGCTTATGCACCAATCTCACTTAACAACAATGACGTTTCCAATCTTTCTGCAACTTATCATGAAGATGGACAATATTATGATTTGAGCACGACCGGAGCCTCTACTCAATATATAAACACAAACGCCATCACCCAAGACTTATCATCAGATTACTACACACTTTCATTTGAATATCAAAGTAGCACAACATCAAACCATTTCCAAATATGGTATGGAAATGAATGGAATAGTAGTCGAGCTCATGTATATGATCCCCTTACAGCAACAAGCAATTGGACCCTTTATTCCATTAATATTAAAACAGACCGCAAAAATTTCTCGTGGGGAAACAATGGAGACATGCTTCGATTCTGTTTCTTCTACACTGCCGCAGGAGCCAGTTTCAAAATACGGAACATCAGGATCAGTGACCTCAACAAAGGCTACAAGGAAATTAAAATTACATCGAACAATTCTACGACCGTCCAAGCAGAAGATTACAACATTGTTGGCCTTAACAGCGGCTACTATAATCGCCAATACTTATTAAACCTCCCCAAATATGTCAATCCAGCAGGACAACACATGCCCATTGTCGGTTGGGGGCTAACAGGAAGCACAGACCGCTACAGGGAAATGGCAGAGTGCGGATTCAACCTCTGTTATGCCAACCACGGCACAGATGCGGATTTAAATCAACAACTCCAGAACTGCAAGGGAACAGGTATCAGACTTTTGGCAAGTTTTTGGAAAATTAATGATTCGGGATCATCTTCAGACCTGCGTCAAACAACCGTTAAAAATTACAACAACAACGACGAACTTGCAGGATGGACGTTACCCGATGAGCCACACGCCACACAATATGGCACCTTGGGGCAAGAACAAAAAGATATTCGCGCAGTTATTAACCCCAATAAATTAACCTATCTGAATTTACTCCACAGCGGCACAGACTTCAGTGCTGTCGGTGCAGACAATTTTGCAGATTACCTGCAACGCAGCGTGCGCGAAGTTGGTACCGGATTTCTTTCTTTTGACTGTTATCCCATCATTCGCCTCTCTGACGGCACGGACAATGTTCGTCCGTTCTTTTATGAAAGCTTGGAGATCACAGCGATGGTGGCCAAACAATATGGCATCCCGTTCTGGACTTTTACACGCTCACGCGGAGACGTAGTGGACAATGTTACATTCCCTGTTTCCACAAAGGCACACATGCGGTTTCAAGTCTTTAACAGTCTGGCATACGGTTCTCAAGGAATCCAATATTACACTTATTGCAACTGGGACTTCTACAATCCTCAATATCAATCCCCTCTTGAACTTAATACAACAACATGGGACTGGGTAAGAACACCAACATGGGATCTTGTTAAAGGTCTCAACACCGAAATCCATAATTTGGAATGGGTCTTTTTAGGATGCAACGTAACGGACGTAAGCCATACGGGGACATCGCTGC
>JAQVXN010000068.1 GCA_028709135.1 Bacteroidaceae bacterium
AAATGACTTTCGCAAAGGGACATTATGATTCCATGTACGGGCGTATTGAAAGCAGCTGGCAGATTACAGCGGAGAAAACACGTTATGAGTTTACAATTCCTTGTAACACATCGGCTAGTTTATTTTTGCCGGCTCCCGCTGTGTCTGCTGTTAAAGAAGGTGGCCGTGAAATAAGTCATTCACCAGGTGTAAAAATCGTAGAGATGAAGAATGGCATTGTTAAGATGGAACTAACATCAGGCCATTATATTTTTGAGGTGATAAATGCGCATAAATAATTTATTAATTACAAATGTGAGAGGGCGAAAATAGAATTTAGTAGTGTTATTCAATATTTTGAGTATCCCATTTCTTTGTTTCATCACAGGTGATTAATAAAGTTTGGTTACCGACCTGAATACGAAAATCACCTTGTTCCAAAATCCATCTGCTGTCGTAACCTACGAAAGCGAGATCACTGGCTTTTAGTTTGAGCGTGACGGTTTTAGTTTCACCAGGTTGTAATTCTATTTTATCAAAGGCGCGGAGACGTCGAACATCTGGCGTTAAACTGGCAATGAGGTCACTTGAGAAAAGAAGAACACTTTCTTTTCCTATACGGGTGCCTGTGTTTTTTACATCCACGCTAAAAATGAGCTCGTCATTAGCTGTAAAATGAGTTTTATTTACTTTTAAATTGGAATAGTTGAAGTTCGTATAGCTCATGCCGTAACCGAAAGCCCATTGAACAGAAACAGCAGCACTGTAGTCGTAGGCACCTTGCATTTTATCTACTTCCTGACTAGGTTTATAATCGTAGGTAATCAATGAGTGGACTTCTCTGGGATAAGTCATAGGCAAACGACCGCTAAAGTTGGCATCACCAGAAAGTAAGTTTGCCAAGGCGTCTCCACCGTAATTTCCAGGTAACATGATGTCCACGACAGCGGTAGACAATGGCTCGATATCGTTAATGATTCTGGTACGACCCTCATTGAGAATAAGCAAAATGGGTTTTCCTGTTTTGGCTAAAGCTTTTACCAGATCTCGCTGGTTGACAGACAGCGTGAGATCTGAAAGGTTTCCTGGTGTTTCACAGTAGGAATTTTCACCGATGCAGGCCACAATGACGTCAACTCCTCCAGCAGCTTGTACGGCTTCTTGAATTTGAGGGGCGTTTTCTTCCCAATATTGTCCGTCTTCTTTATAAGTAATACCTTGTGAGAGTGTTACATTGTCTTTTCCGAATTTATTTTGCAGGGCTTCGAATATCGTGTTGTATTTAGATGCATATTTATCGGCACCGGCACCTTGCCAAGTGTAGCTCCATCCGCCGTCAAGACAACGCATTTGGTTGGCATTAGGTCCTGTAAGTAATATTTTTGTCCCTTTGTGAAGCGGTAGTAGATTGTCCTTGTTTTTGAGCAGCACCATACTTTCTTCTGCAGTTTGTAGCGCCGCTTCTGCGTGTTCTTTACCGCCAAAAAGAGGATAGTCCTTGATGTTTGTTAATGGATGCTCGAAAAGTCCTGTGCGGTATTTTATACGTAAAATTCGTCTGACAGCATCATCAATACGGCTCATAGGAATTTGTCCTTCTTGAACGAGCTGTTTCAGTAATTCGCAAACATCGCACTGGTAAGGTTCCATTATCATATCAATACCGGCGTTGATGCTTAACTTAAGTGCTTCTTTTTTATTTTTGGCAATTTTCTCGCGCGAATAAAGATTGTTGATGTCAGCCCAGTCTGTAACGATCATTCCGTCCCAGTTAAGGCCTTCTTTAAGCCAAGCTGTCAGCAATTCTTTGTTCGCATGCATCGGCATTCCGTTAATACTGGCTGAATTTACCATTAGAGAGAGTGCTCCGGCTTCAATGGCTGCTTTGAAAGGAGCAAAATGTTTCTCTCTCAAGTCTTGTGCAGAAATGATGGCGGGAGTCCGATCTTTTCCACTTACGGGTACTCCATAACCCATATAGTGTTTTGGAGTAGTTGCAATATGCTGTAAATCGATGTGGTTTGGATCGTCGCCTTGAAAACCTTTCACAGCTGCAGCGGCCATTTGAGCACTTAAATAGGGGTCTTCACCGTAGTCTTCCCATTGCCGTGGCCACCGTTGGTCGCGACTTAGATCTAATGTTGGTGAAAATGTCCACGGAACACTGCAGGCTCTTGTTTCATAAGCTGTGATTTCAGTAGCTTTCTGTGCCAATTGAGTATTGAAGGAGGCTGCTACGTTAATGTTTTGCGGGAACAGTGTACCACCGAGCGTATAGGTGGTACCGTGATTTTGATCCAAACCGAAAATGCAAGGGATTCCAGTATCTTTGAATGACAGTTTTTGAATTAATTTCAAGTACCTTTGCCATTGTTCCTTGCTGGATGCTACTCCATTAGGGGTATTAAGCAGAGAACCAATCATATAATGTTTCATGATAGAATCCAAATAAGCCTCATTGATGTCAACTCCATTACCGTCCTGACGGTTTGTGTATTTCAACGCATCGAAGGTGAGTTGTACCATTTGTCCCACTTTCTGGTCGAGAGACATTTTTTCTAGAGTCTTTTCTACTTGTTGCTCAATTTTTTCATCTTTTGGAATAGCTCGCCGAATATTGGCTTTAGCAGTATTACCGAGCATAATGGTGATTATGACGATAGTCAGAGTAAAAGTCTTTTTCATAAGTATAATATTTATTGTATGCAAAGTTACAGATTTTCTTTCTGAAAGAGTAAGGATAAGTTTATTAACTGATAGAAAATGAATTAAGAATGGATTGTAAGTTGACTTCCGGATAAAAATTTAGAAGAAAGAGCATTTGATATGTTTTATTGATTTTATATCCAGAGAGCTCTTAAAACTTATTGTCAAAGGAATAGAAGACTACCATAGCAGAAATAGAAGGCTAACTTTTTATATGCTATCTTAAATTCAGCTATCATGCAAAAAATGGAGGTGGTTTCTCCGATCACTCTTAGGGTAGCCGTATTCTTCTGATTTTCAATCATAAAATGCACAAGCATCTTGCTATCATCCTATCTTTCAACAGGTATTTTACAACATCTCTTCTCACGGGCTCAGACATACATGCTGTTATTTTAAGGTATATGTGTGAACCTTATAAGCATTTTGACAAGGTTCTTATTGGGGTATCAATAACCTGCACACAAAGTACGTCTTTGTCAAAAATATGTTTGTTATATTTCTGACAAATGGCTTCACAGTTTTTTCGAATCCCAACTTCTGATCACGCAGAAAAAATGGAATTTCAATTAAATCTAATCATAGATTTTCCTACCAGAAATTTTTAAAAGTACGTGGCACGTGTCACTTTTCGTTGTAACTATTTTTCAATGAGCAATTTAAGACAGTGCCACATCAGTGCCACCAGTGCCACGTAAATTATTAAATATTGTAAATTTTCAAGGTGTAATACGTGTATGTTGCTGTAAATATGCAGTTTACGTTTTAACGGCTTAAAAGTCCATTTCTTCATTTTTTGGCCCTTTTTGAGCAAAAGTGCCAATAGTATATAAAATGGACCTCAAAAAAAGGGCGTTTTTCGACCGTTTTTGACGATTACGTCAAGCTAGAAATAGTGTTTTTGATTTTTTTAAGACTTCAGAAACGGTAAATGAACAATTGATGGACGTCATTTCAATCTTCAAAATTGCCATTGAAAAGCGTTTTTGTGACAGTAAAAGAAAAGTGAAGATCACGTATCGTAAAAGTTAATGTATCGCATTTTTATGATGTGTCCACACACAAGTCCTAACATATTCGGCTTTTTTGTGCCAGGGAAGGATAGTTCTCGTTTTAAACAGAGGTCACAAAAGATTAAATGATGTCGGAACAATCTGTCAGGGCTTTCTTATTCCCAACACAAGTATTGCAAGAAAATATTTCAAAGATAAGGCATTGATAATTTTTTTTCAAATATTATCTTTGTCACTGAAAAGAGACTTCTGACTATAATGAAAAGCCTATGATTGATGTTTATCATTTTGCTGAAATGGAATGATCATACTGGTTTGGTTATCTAGTAGCAGGGAACGAAGTTCTTCGAAAAGCAAGGATAAAAAGAAATAGTGAAAGAAATGGAGTATCATAGAAAACTGTTTGGTTTTATAATTTTTTATTGGATATTTTGTGGAGTTTGTGTTAAAGCACAGTCACAGCAACTTTCAAAAAGTAGGGCTTCATTTTATACCGAAAATAAGGTGAATTGTGCTGCAGAGAATATACGTCAATACGCATGGGCGTGTGAACAGAAAAATCAGGTAATGAAGCGTGCTGACAAATGGTTGGCTGATTTTCAAAATGATTTGGGCCGTTTATGGGATTTATTGCCTTCACAGGCGATACCTCGTTCTTTTGCAGTTAATTCATTACATGGATGTTTGGCTTGTGGTGATGGAATCAATAAATTTGGGAACTACTCCTATCTTTATGATAAAGGCAAGATGGATTGGAAATTGACTTGTCCCAATTGTCATCTGGTTTTTCCGACAAATGATTTTAAAGCATATTATGAAGGCGGATTGGAACGTGATGGACGGTTTAATCCTCAAAAAGCAGAACAGCACAATAAAGAGCTTATTAAAGCTGGAGGAAAAGGCAATTTGATCAATTTATATACTTTGAAAGGGCTTACAGAGGAGCAAAAGCAGCACCTGAAAGAGGCAGGTGTTTCGGATTCGCTGTTTCATCGTATCATTACGGACCCAAGTTGGGGCGTTGACAACGGAATGGGCTACAGGTTTAATCCTAAAGATAAAGTTCAATATGGAAATCCGTATACATATGTGGCTTACTATACTCATTGGGTATTGTGGTACTGGCGCGTAATGCCTATGCTCGATGATTTTTCGCGGGCCTATTTGTTGACATGCCGTTCTGACGATAGTGCTGAGCGTGCAAAATCACAAAAATATGCTGATGCAGCAATTGTCTTACTTGACAGAGTGGCTGATCTGTATCCAGATTTGCGATTGGACGTGTTTCCTCGGAACGGATATTACGGATTTCCAAATTCAGGAGAACATTTTGATACACATCAATCTGCAGGACGCGTCGTTGGTAGTGTTTGGGAAAATACATTCATTAAAAGTGTTTTACTTGCTTATGATGCAGTATTTCCTGCCATTGACAGTACATCTGCGTCAGCCAGAAAAGTTTTGGTAGAGCGCTCCGGATTATTAGATAAAGGAAATACCCAAACGATGAAATTGCATCTTGAAAATGGCATTTTGAGAGAAGTGCCAAAAGCTTATGCAGATGGTGATTTACAAGGCAATCCTGGAATGCATCAGTCTTCGTTGGCATTGGCAGCTGTCGTGATTGATCATGAGCCTGAAACGGCCGAGTGGTTAAATGTTGTGTATCGAAATGGAGCTTGCGATTGGCATGATGTGGGAAAACGAGACGGTGGCTGTGTAATGCGTTATATGATTAACCGTATTAATCGAGATGGCGAAGGAGACGAAATATCGTTGGGTTATAATTCAGGATGGTTAAGTAATTGGTTGTTTATGGCAAAAGCCCTTGATGGTTATCACATTCCTGACGGAAAAACTCTTGATGGCAATATGAATCCGGATTTGCTTGACAATCCTCGTTACAAGAATCTTTTTTTGAAGAATCCGGTTCTATTGACTGATCAATATGCTGCTCATATTGGTGATACGGGGTTAACTGGGCAACCAGACTTTTCTCCTCTAAGTGTAGACGATTTAATATATGGTTATCAGCATTATCACGATCCTTATTTGGCGCGCGTAATATATTTGATTAAAAAAAAGCAGATTAAGGATATTCACGCAGACATCTTTACCAAAAATCCAGAAAATATTCAGCAGGAGATTGAAGCGACTATAAAAAAATACGGGGCATGGAAAATGCCTTCTGAAAATAGAACAGCCTATGGTTTAGCGATGTTGAGAGATAGTTTGCGTACCTTGTGGATGTTTTACGGAGATCGGTGTGCCAGTCACAATCATGCAGATCCGCTCAATATAGGGTACATTGCTTATGGTCTGGATCTAATGCCTGATTTTGGTTATCCTAATACATTAGGTGGCTCTCTGAACCCAGAACAACAATG
Source organism: Bacteroidaceae bacterium (assembly GCA_028709135.1). Classification (GTDB taxonomy): domain Bacteria; phylum Bacteroidota; class Bacteroidia; order Bacteroidales; family Bacteroidaceae; genus UBA6382. The sequence continues at coordinate 6,086 of JAQVXN010000068.1, forward strand.
GGATAAGTCGACGCCAGCTCACAACACGGTAAGTTATGATCCTCTTGGATATATGGGGCATATTGTGGGCTATGGAAAGCCCCTCCATTTTGATTCATTTAGACCTATTCAACTGATTCAAGTTGTCTCTAATAAAGTACAGAACAGTGGAATCCATTTTTTTAAGAATTATCAGAGAACCGTGGCTCTAATTCGTGTAGATAGTGAGAATGCATATATCGCAGATTTCTTTCATGTGAATTGTCCTGCCAGTTACACATATAATTTCCATACGGCAGAAGTTGATACATCTGCAACTCATTATAAAAATCTTTCTTTTAGTAATAATTGCCCAGTTACTTACAATAGGAAAACTTTGCGTCAAGTGCGTGCTGCAAAAGTTTGTGGTTCTACATTCCATATTGACTGGAATATTCGCGATACATGGAATGTTTATGGACGCGGTTCTAAGGCGAATACAGATGTGCATGTAGGGATTACAATGCCCTGCATTTCAGATAGCATACGAGTGGGAGAGGCTGTGCCACCAACAAATGTAGGTGAAAATCCCGCAAGTGTGCCTATCGTGATGGTCCCAGGAAAAGCTAAAACAGTTTTTTTGGCCGTCATTGACGGATATCGAGGCCATAGCAAAATTGTTTCTGTAGAGACTGTTCCTGTCAAAGAAGGAGACAAACTTGCAGATTCTACTGAAGTGAGAGCCATGAAAATAAGATTGTCTAATGGTCGTACCGATTATATTGTAGAAGCTCTAAACCGGCAAAAGAAATATTGGGTGGATGGCAAATTTGATTTTAGAGGCTTTTTTGCATTTTACAGTCTGGATGGGCAGAATAAATGCCTAATGAAATATTTGAATGATGGTACTTTGTTGGATGGAAAAACTTTCGTTGATCGTATTACAGGAACGGTTACAGACGCTACAAATAAATTATCAGAGCATAATTATCTTGTTATTCGAACACACCAAAAAGTTAATGCTGCAATGCTCAAAGATAAATTCATCTATGTGAATAACGACGATATACCTGATACGGAAGAAAATGAAGAAGTTTTAAAATATAATGCAGTCTATCAAATTCGTTCTGCCAAATATGAATCACGTAATACATTCCGGCTTGATTTAGGCAATTGCTCCATAGTGAGGGGTTTGAAAGATTTGAATGACAACAAAAAAGGTTTTCTGCGAGATTTTAATCTTGGAACAAATTTCTATATCCCCTTATCATTTAAAGAGTGGAAATAAGAAATCAAGATACGGTGGAGCCGTATTTCATAATGGCATCGGTCATCATGCGGCGGATTTGCGCCATATCATCCTTTTTGCAGATCATAATCACCCCCTCGTTTTCAATGACAAGATATCCATCTAGATCACTAAGCAATACAAGCTTTTCTGCAGATGTCATAATAATGTTGTTATGGCTGTTGTAAACAGTTGCGCTGGGTGTCATGGTAATGTTGCCGTGACCGTCTTTTTGAGAAATATGATAAAAACCTTCCCAACTACCCACGTCACGCCATCCAAAAGAGCAAGGACCGATATAGACATTGGTGTTGTGCTCCAAAATGAGCATATCAATTGATTGAAATCGGTTTCTTGGAAAATGTTTACGAATGTAATTTTCTACCTCTTCAGTTGTAGAAGACGATAACATTTTACTGATCGTACGAATTCTTGTGTAGTCGCCTTCCAAAGCTTTAATGAGAGTGTTGATATTGCAGAGAAAGATACTCGTAGACCAATAGAACTCTCCACTTTCTACAAAGAATTTAGCAAAATCGTAGGCTGGTTTCTCTGTAAAACTTTTCAAAGACGCATAACCCTCGTTGGTTTGTTCTCCAGCTTGTATGTAACCGTAAGTGGTTTCAGGTGTTGTCGCTTTTTCTCCTAAGACAAGAAAGTCTGGCATCTTGCTAACAAAATCAAAACCTTTTAATACTTCTTGTTGAAAAATGTCTTCACGAATAATTAATTGATCAGATGGAGAAATGATGATCGCTGCATCTTTGTTGATCGCTGAAATATATGCGGCAGCAAGAGCTGTGGCCGGGGCAGTACCTAATTGAACGGGTTCTGTGATGATGTGTGATTGAGGTAGTTGAGGAAGCTGTTCACAGACGAGATTGGTGTAATCACTAAAAGTTGTTATGAAGATGTTCTCAACTGGGAGAAACTTGGCAAAGCGATTATATGTAACTTGTAGCATGGATTTTCCAATGCCAAAGAGGTCAATAAACTGTTTAGGTTTTTTGATGCGGCTGTATGGCCATAAACGAGTACCCGTTCCTCCTGCGAGGATGATGCAATAGTTATTGGAAATATTGTTGGACATAATTTGTTTTTATATAATCGGTTTGTTTAAAAGCGGTAGATTGATAACTGCTGCTAAAATACGAATTAAATTCGAATAATTTTTTAGAAAAACTTTTTTGTTTGCAAGCTGAGATTATGGTGCCACTTTCAATTTTAGAATATTG
>JAQVXN010000069.1 GCA_028709135.1 Bacteroidaceae bacterium
TCGCCCAGGCTTTCGCACATCATTGATATTGTTCATATTCCCATAAACAGACAGACGCGCATAGTCCGAATAATGCAAACCGAAAAGTCGTGACAAATAACGCTCCTTCGTTCCACCGGACATTTCTGCATTCGCTATCCAACCTCGAGAATACTCTTTTTTCAACAGCACGTCCATCACCAGCGGTTTTCGTTGCGTCAAATCTCTCAAAGGGTCGCTTTTTTTATAAACCTTGATATTTTTCACCATATACGACGGCAGGTTTTCCAACAATACATTGCGATCCCCCTTAAAGAAGTCTTTCCCGTTCAATAACAATTCCTCGACCGGTTCCCCGTTTACGAAAATACGCCCGTCGTCTTTCAACTGCGCACCCGGCAATTCTGCTATGAGTGCATCCAGCATACTTCCCTTAGCCAAATTAAAAGCATCGGCATCATACACGATCGTATCGCCCTTATATACCATTTTGATACGCGTGGCCTTCACCACGGCCCCGTTCAACATTCGCACTTTACGCTGTGGTTTCAGATATATGAAATCAACCGTTATATAAGACGATCTTGTGTCCTTCACTTTTAACTTAATAATCTGTGTTTCATAACCGGGATAACTGAACTTCACTAAATAATTTCCACTTTTTATGGGCATGACAAAAACCGATGAGTTAGGAACGCCATCGACTGTACTCCATTCAGTTCTTGTAGTATCAATCACGCTACTGTCGGGATACATCAGAGTAACCTTCACACCTGACATTCCGATCTTTGTCAATGAATTATAAACTCCACCCAATAATCGCTGATTTTGTGCTTGCAGAGTAATTGAGAATAGTAAAAATAAACAAATGACAGATTTTTTCATGATTTCACTTCTTTCTAATATTTAAGATACACTCTTTCATTGCAGCATCAAATGTTTTTAAAAAATAGGTTTGTGCTGTAATCTGACAATTAAAAATATAATTGTGATAGCCTTTTGCATGGCTACAGATATTTCTCATGGTTCATTCAGTTAACATCCGCTTACAAATATATGGAATTTCAACCAAATTGCGGAACAAAAAACAATATTGCTCTATTAATTCTCATAATTTTAATAAACATTACATATTAAAGTTCTAAAATTAGTTTTCATTTCATTTTCCGTATCATAAAAGAAAGTACCTGAAGCACCTTACATCATCAGCCGCTAAAAATATCGCGTGACAATCAGGACATTGCAGGACATTAGCATTTTTCTTCCTATTCTTGTAGACAGTTCAACCAAGTAAAAAAATTAGAATGACGAATCGCTCAGATTAGCAGAAAATTCATAGATTTCATCTTATCAAAAAAATAAATTTCATCACCTCCTCGAAAAAATAAAAAAGGAATGGGCATACGTTTTTTATGAGACCATTCGCTTGACGTCAAAACACTCTTTAGAAGAAAAACATCAAGCAACAAGAAAAGTAGAATCTTTGTGCACACGTTAAACACGAGGAGAAAACCTCTGATCAATAACTTGCAACAAATGATTCAAACTTTCTTCAAAATATATTTGAGATATTTTAAAAAGATCTTGTTGCATTTCAAAATATATTTATCATTCTGATCCGACTCATAAAACCAATGTTTAACTGTCGGGAAAAACCTTTCACGCGAAACATCAATCAGATCGATCGATTTAATTGCGCAATCAGATTGCGCAGTTAAACCGCGCAGTTAAACTGAGCGGTTTAACTGCATCATCTATTCTCGCTTGATCAGTCAATTGGTTTACACGCATTTTTAAACCTGTCAGATGGTCTTTTCCTGCTAATAAATAATCGCTGCGACCCCACAAGAATCGCATCGCGGTGAAAAGCATAAAAGAATAGGCACTCGTTTCCAAATTTTACTTTCTTGCTATACTATATAAAGGTTCGCCAGGGGCCCAATAAGGGTTTTAGGTAAATCCTACTTGTTCAGAAAAATAATTATACGACTTATTTCAAAATTTCTTTGTTACATTTCAAAAGATGTTTGTTGCAGTTTTGACGAATGGCCTCATCGTTTTAACAAGAGGCCTCACAGTTTTTACAAATGCAAACTTGCGAGAGGGTATCACAAATAGATATTCTCACCAGGTGTTTTCGGAAATTTCCCCCTATGAATTTTAAAAGTACGTGGCACGTGTCACTTTTCGTTGTAATTTATTTTGTTTGAATATTTTATGAAAGTGCCACATCAGTGCCGCCAGCGCCACGTAAATTCTTAAATAGGGTAAAACAAACGAGCGTTTTTCACTTAACATACTATGAGTATGCATTTTAATTTTTACGTCCGGCATGCGCCTTTTTCCCCATTTTTGGGCCTTTTTGAGCCAAAAAGCAAATTGGTCATATCGGTTCCCTTTTTTATTTAGGTATTGCTCATTGACGCTCACGGGGACTCTCTGTCCCCTGCAGCTTGGCTTCTCCCGAGTGTTTTCATGTTTTTAAAACAACTTTTTGCACTTCGTTCTTAAATCTAGGACTTGTTGAAAACAACATGGGTCATGCTGAATTCCACAATTCGTATGGCTAAAATCAACATGCCTATTGCTATTTTCTACATTTGGTATTGTTGAATTCAACACATTAAAGTATATATATACAGAATACTAAAGTATCATTTACAGAAGAAGTGTTCTGTATTATATGATGGAGGAGGTGAAGTGAAAAACAACAACCATCTCCTCCTCCTTCATTTTGTCTTTAAATCCACAAAAAAACCTTCTTTGAAAAAGTTTTTAAGAAAGGGCAGGGAAAGATATACAGCAACCGGGAAAAGAGAAATTGAACTCTGGCAAGAGTATCCGACAGAAACTACAGTCTTAATTTCAACAGTGTCCACAAAGCCTGCAAACCATCTCGCGCTCGAATCTTTTTCCCTTGCTGCGTAGAACGCGGCGTATAACGAATAGGGATTTCTTCTATTTTCACTCCCTTACGAGCAATAAGGGCCGTCACTTCGGGACAGAACTCAAAACCACGGCACTTTAACGGCAAAGAGCGCAACAAGTCCGTACGAAACATTTTATAGCAGGTAGCTTCATCCGTAATATGTTGACCATAAAGCAAATTTGTGGTAATGGAAAGCAAACGTACGCCATAATAAAAAGAAGGATATATGCTCCTCTTCCTACGGCCTCCACCTAAATAGCGAGAGCCATAGAGTACAGGTAGATTACGCTGCGTCAAGACGCGATACATCGCTGCCAAATCCTGAGGATCATATTCCTCATCGCCATCCTGAATCACCGTTACGCAACCCTCCAAATAAGGAAGAGCTGTAAGAATGGCCGCACCTTTACCTTCATTTTCAGTATGATTCAGTAAAATTATCTTTTTCTCCGGGTGAGCTATGATAAACGCCGAAACAATCTCCGGCGTACCATCACGAGAACCGTCATTAACTACAATAACCTGCATCACTGCATTTTGAGGCAAAACGACTTCCACAAGTCGTTTCAAAATATTCGTGATGTGTGCCGCTTCATTAAATGTCGGCACAATGACAGAAAGTATTTCAGGATGCGTCATGCTCAAATATTAGAAAGACTTTTACCCACATAAAATACACACAGGTAATCTACGCACAAAGATAAGGATAAAAAGTTATCATATCGCGTTTGGTTTATAAGAATAACATCCTTTTTACAAAAAAATGAAAGTCGCAAGTCACCACTCTACCATCTTTTTATTACTTTTGCGTGGATTTAAGAAAAAGACCATGTCTATTAAAAACACGATCAAACAAGCTTACCATGGCAAGTTACTCATTCTAGTGCGAAACCTCTGCGCAGCAATAATCACGCTGCTGGTATTGGATGCTGTTTGCCACTTTAACGTGGCTTACGGTTGGGTTTGGAATGTATATATACAGGCAAATCTTAGAGATGTTTCGTCGCTGCCTCATGCTTCGTTAGATGAGCGCCTGACGATCAAATTGGGAGAGGATTATCAATATCTGATTTTCGTACGCGACGCCACACCTACCAATGCCGTTATCTTTTATCCCTCATTAGCAGACTTCACTACCGTATTGCCGGGTAACGACAAAAGTCCTTTCTCCGGAAAACTTACGGACAAACTGTCCGCTATCCGCATACTCTATCCGCGCCGCATCGTTATGGAAGACGAAATGGGACGTACTCCCTGGTCTTTTAAAATAACCAATGTGGCCATCGTAAATCGCAGGAATATAGACAAACTGCCTTATCAGGTTCCATCACATTATTACATAGGTGTATTACCCATGGATAGTACAATGGTCAAATATTAGTATTTAAGGATCTATGCAAACAATCGGTATATTATTTCTTTTTCTAACAGGCTTTCTGCTCATCAAGCGTATTTCGGTAAAATTCACTCTGACGGAATGCGTAGGTTTCGCTTTTCCAGTGGGTTTGGGACTCATCACGTTCTTCATGATACTGGAGGACTGGATCGGAATTAGACTTACACCCACAGCTAACTTGGCAACAACGATTCTGCTATTGATAACGTCTATAGCCATAAGCATTCCCCAGAGACACGCACTACTCGAATCGTTTAAGCCTCAATGGGACTTCAAATGGATTAATCTCGTATGGATTCTACTGCTCATACTGATTGCGTATGCAGAATATTCGAATTTTGTAAAAACACTCTATTTCCCCACATACGACCGCGACAGTATGGCCGGCTTCGATACCATTGGCTATGTGGCTGCACAAGAACACACCTACAAGGGTATGAGCATCTTTGACGGCAATTATATTCCCCAAATTCATGCTGCCGGCAGCTACATCACTTATATGCCAATGGTACAGTTGGCGTATGCCTATGTCTATTCTTTAGGAGCAGAAACGTCCAAAGCTATTCCGGCATTGGTTTATCTGAGTTTTCTTTTCGGATTCTACGGTCTGACGAAACGCGCTACCTGCCGCACTGCTGCGATTTTAGCGACATTTGGCATGATGATGAGTCCGGAAATGTTCTCGTTTTCCTCCCTTTCAAACACTAACGTGATTCATGCATGCGCTGCATCTGCTGGGATACTTTACGTTTGCCTCTGGTTTAAAAATTCGGAGCACCGCGACCTCTTGCTCGGATGCGTCCTACTGGCCTTGAATTGCTGGATTAGAACCGAAGGCATAGTTTTTGTTTTCGCTGCCTTGTTGCTGGCATTAATTAGAGAGTGTACAGAAAAACAGTTCTGTCAACTTTTGTTGCCGGCTGCCGCAGTATTGCCCACTGTTTTGTTTGCCGTCTATGCCGCCACCAACGGGCTAACAGCAGAAAGCATCATCATTACGCATCCGTTTTGGGATCCGGTGAAGATGAAGGCCGTTGCAGGTGGGGCTGTGTTTCTCCTTTGCATTTCACATTACTATGGTTACACATTCCTGTTTCTGGTCATTACAGCGCTGGCAAATCTCAAATATGCCATTAAAGAATTAGACGGGCTGCACGTACTTCTGGTCATTCTGGTCACCACCGTATTATACTTTCTGATTCTTTATCATATCCATTACATTTGGGATTCACTCGACAATGTGATAAACTATTCCGCCAAACGTTTTCTGTTCTGCATGGTACCTATCGCATGGTTTTACATTGTGACGAACAAAATGGTACGCACCCTTCTAGAGAAATTGGAAAACGCACTGAGTTTCTGCTGATTTAGAAGTTTTTTCTTCCAAATCTTACACGCCACGTTCTGCTGGCACAATAACGTAAGATAATTTCTGTTTTGATCGCCATTTGTCGTAGGAACAGACATTTTAAGCAGCCTCAAAAATTATTTGGAAACTATTTTCTAAAATCACGAAAAAATCTAGAAAAACAGCTCGAAAAAAATCATTTTTATAGAAAACTATTTTCTAACTTTGCTGCGATTTTAAATTCTAAAAACATGATAATTGGTATTCCAAAAGAAATCAAAGACAACGAAAGCCGTGTCGGTATGACTCCCTCCGGCGTCTCTGAATTAGTAAAACGCGGACACAGCGTTTATGTACAGCACACCGCCGGCGAAAACAGCGGATTTCAAGACAAGGAATATGAGGCCGTAGGCGCCAAAATCTTGCCAGCTATAGAAGATGTTTATGCTATAGCAGAAATGATTGTAAAAGTTAAGGAGCCCATTCAACCTGAGTACAAGCTGATTAAAGAAGGATAGCTTCTGTTTACTTATTTCCATTTTGCTTCAGACAAAGAACTTACTGAAGCCATGATTAAGGCCAAAGCCATCTGTTTGGCATACGAAACGGTGAAACTTCCAAACGGTTCACTGCCTCTGCTAATCCCCATGAGTGAAGTTGCAGGACGCATGTCCATACAGGAAGGTTCTCGTTTTCTGGAAAAGCCACAACTGGGTAAAGGCATTCTTCTGGGAGGTGTTCCGGGCGTAAAACCTGCAAAAGTGCTGATTTTGGGAGCAGGAACCGTAGGTATCAATGCAGCTTTCACAGCTGCCGGTACAGGTGCCGAAGTGACGATTACAGACATCAGCCTGCCTCGTTTGCGTTATCTTGACACCATTCTTCCCAAAAATGTCAAGACATTATTCTCCTCTGAACATAATATCCGCGCAGAACTGCCAACGACAGATCTTGTTATCGGTTCAGTGCTCATCACCGGAGACAGAACGCCACATCTTATTACCAAAGACATGCTCAAATTGATGAAGCCGGGCACCGTCTTGGTAGATGTTGCCATTGACCAGGGCGGATGTTTCGAAACATCTCATGCGACAACACATACAGATCCTGTTTATGTAATAGATGGAATCGTTCATTACGCTGTAGCCAACATCCCGGGAGCAGTGCCTTACACTTCCACGCTGGCTTTGACAAATGCCACAATTCCTTATGCTATCAAACTGGCAGATTTGGGGTGGAAAAAAGCATGCAAAGAGGATTCTGCATTAGCTTCGGGTTTGGATATGATTAATGGAAAAATCACATTCAAGGCTGTAGCCGACATTTACGGGTTACCTTATGAACCCGTAGAACTCTAGACTTGGATAATACAAAAAACCATTCTTTATAGTTATGATTTTATAGGACTTCCATGTTCTATATTTAAGAACGTTCAATTTTATTTTGAGCGTTCTTTTTTTATGTTTCCTACTTCAAACATTGGGACAACAAAAAACTCTCCAACAAACTTTTATTTGTTAGAGAGCTTTTGAATAAAATCTTTCTCGTCTACGCATTCATTTGCGTTCCTTTCTGTTATAAAACAAAGCCTTCATCTTTACCAAACTTGTACGGTATCCATATCCACGTGATACTGTGCATCGGGAACATTTTGGCTTTCTTCATAGGGTAAATTCGAATTGACGATTCCGCCCTTGCCAATGCCAGACGTTCCACTATTGGTGCGAATAATGCCATTACAAACTGCAATATCCCAATCCATACGATTTTTCCAAGACTTCTCGGCTGCAGAATCTCCCAAAGCACAGGTTCCTACAACTTTACCAGAAGACATGGAGATATAAGTCCACTGATCTTGTTTAGTTTGGAGATTAATGCTACGATTCTGGGCATCAGATGCCGATCTGGAAGCATCGTCACTTGAGCAACCTGAGAACAAAATGACGATCAACGATAATAAAACTACTATTTTTTTATACATAGGATTTTATTTTTTATTTGTTAAACATTGAATAATTCAACGACAGCTGTCCGGTCGTCTGATCGTAATAAGTTAATTGCATTTTGGCATGACGTCCGATAGCTGTTCTAACTAAGAAGACATTGCTGGATCCTGCACGCGTTGCTGGTGCAAATCTACATGGAGAAGCCGTCAGTATAAAACGAGGACCAACAGGAACTGAGAAAATATTATCTCCACTTTGAATTTGCGCTGCTGCCGTTAAAGAACTTTCATACACGCGCGTAGTACTCGCGCGATAGTCAATTACTTCTACACTATTAATTGTACCGTTACCCGTGGCGTTTGTAGTAGAACGAACGATATTTAAGAAAAGTCGACGATAATCTTGTCCACTAGCAAGCGGATGATTCGAAAAATCTAAGGCAAATTCAAAACTTCCATCTTGGCCATTACCCTGCATGGGATAATCTCCCCCATTGTTGGTAAAAAAAGGAGAAGAATAGAATTGGTAAGGGGCCGTCGCCGTAGAATTATCAGAACCTCCGACATAAAATGAAAGATCCTTGCGAGAAGAATAATTCATATTGATTTTAAAAACGAGTTCCGGTTTAAAATTAGTAACTTTGACACCTACCAGATTATCACTTATATAAGATTTCATAGACGACATACGGAAGAAATCGTAAGGAAGATAGAAACGGCCGTTGTCATGAGCGGCAGAACCCCACGTGTTCACTACAATGAAAGCACCATAATGTTTGTAACCGTTATTATCCGTGAATATGACATTATCATCATATCCAGCAATAGTTAGGACATGTAGTCCATAAGAACCAAGAGAAGTCAACATGCAATGATAACCAGTAGAAGAAGGCCCTGTATAATTGTTATTAAAAGTTCACCCTCCATTGCACACTGTAAAAGTTA
>JAQVXN010000070.1 GCA_028709135.1 Bacteroidaceae bacterium
GCAAACACCACACCCTATGTGGGATGCTTATATGTGGCGCGAGCAACCACAATATACAAACTCCGAAACAGTAGCTACAGATAAAGTAATGGACATTACGTCTAAAATGAAAGCAGACGGCACGTTAACATGGAATGTACCTAAAGGCAAATGGGTTATCATGCGCACCGCCATGTTGCCTACTGGTTCTATGGACGGTCCGGCACCCCCAGAAGGTCGCGGACTCGAAACAGATAAAATGAGTAAAGAACATATCCGTGCTCACTTTGACAATTATATCGGTATGATTTTGAAAAAGATTCCTGCTGAAGACCGCAAAACTTTTAAAATTGTTGTAGAAGACAGCTACGAAACGGGCGGTCAGAACTGGACTGATAAAATGATCGAAGATTTCAAAAAAGCATACGGCTATGACCCCGTTCCATATATACCCGTATATAGTGGTGTTGTAGTAGGTAGTGAGGAAATGTCTGATCGTTTTCTCTGGGATGTTCGCCGCCTGATTGCTGATGAAGTTTCTTACAATTATGTAGGCGGTTTACGTCAAGTAAGTAATGAGCACGGTCTTACTACATGGCTTGAAAACTATGGTCACTGGGGCTATCCCGGAGAATTTCTGCAATACGGTTCGCAATCAGATGAAATTGCTGGAGAATTTTGGAGTTTCGGAGATTTAGGTGACATTGAGAATCGTTCCGCATCTTCTTGCGGTCATGTTTACGGGAAGAAAAAAGTTTGGGCAGAATCCTTTACTTGCGGCGGTCCCGACTTTACACAATATCCCGGACAAATGAAACAGCGCGGTGATCGCTTCTTTACAGAAGGCATCAATTCGACACTACTCCACCTTTACATTCAGCAGCCTGATGATCGTGTACCAGGCATTAATGCATGGTTTGGAAATGAGTTTAACCGAAACAATACGTGGTTCTCGCAAATGGATATTTTCGCAAAATATCTCAAACGTTGTAACTATATGTTGCAGCAAGGTCGCTATGTTGCCGATGTAGCTTATTTCCTCGGTGAAGACGCACCCAAGATGACAGGCATTCGCAACCCTGAAATACCAAAGGGATACTCCTATGATTATGTCAATGGAGAAGTTTTAATGTCCGCCTCAGTAAAGGATGGTAAACTGTTATTGAAGAGTGGTATGGAATATCGCGTACTGGTATTACCAAAAATCAATACAATGCGTCCCGAATTATTGAGTAAACTAAAAGAACTTGTTGCAGCAGGACTTATTTTACAGGGACCTGCACCAACAAAGTCTCCAAGTTTACAAAACTATCCTCAGGCTGATGCACAAGTGAAAGCCATGTCAGACGAAATGTGGCAAACCAAAGACCAACCTTTCGCTACCAGCATTGTATACGGTAAAGGCCGTATTTATCCCGATGCTTCTTTGGAACAAATATTTGGAGATCTTGGTGTTGTAGCTGATTTTTCAGCAGATGACCCAGCATTACCATTGCTTTTTATTCATCGTACACAAGCTGACGGCGATTACTATTTTGTTTCCAATCAAAGTGATCAAACCATTTCGTTTAATGGAGCCTATCGCATTCAAGGCAAAGTTCCTGAACTCTGGAATCCTTTGACAACAGAAATTCGTCTACTGCCAAACTACCGCACATTAACGAAAACAACTGAAATACCAATGACGTTGCAACCTTATGAAAGTGCCTTTGTTGTCTTCCGCACCCCAACAGATCAAAAGACCGGTATGGGCGAAAACTATCCTCAAAAAACGATTGTTTCGAAAATTGAAAAACAATGGACAGTAGCTTTCCAAAGTGGACGTGGAGGTCCAGAAAAACCTGTAACCTTTAATACACTTTCTGATTGGAGCAAAAACAGTGATCCGAAAATACGTTTCTTCTCCGGTACCGCGACTTACACAAATACATTTAAAGTTTCCAAACTTCCACAAGGACAGGTTTATTTAGATTTGGGTAAGGTGATGGTACTCGCTAAAGTGAAAGTAAATGGTGTTTATGTAGGTGGCGTATGGACAGCTCCTTATCGCTTAAACATTACAAGTGCCCTCAAAAAGGGTAATAATACCTTGGAAGTTGAAGTAGTGAATTGCTGGCGCAATCGCTTAATTGGCGAAAAATCATTGCCAGAAAACGAACGTTTCACATTCCAAACTGCTACCTATCTAAATAAGGACTCAGAATTACAATCATCTGGTTTGATAGGACCCGTTGAAATACAGTCTTACAATTATCAAATGCTGGAAAACAAATGATAAAATTAGGAGCATTTTTGTCTCTGGCCTTTATAGCTCTCCCGTCTTGGCTTTCTGCTAAGGCGGGAGAACCCGTACAGACCATTGGTTTCAATGAAATTACAGTTGGTGGAGAGCTCAAAACGCGTATAGACAAAAACATGGCGCGTCTTGAAGAAGAAAAGTATCAACCGGATCACGTTTTTCTTACTGAGGAACAGTCCGGTGGTTGGCCTGGCGACACCGAAGGACGTACCATATTGGGATTGGTTTTAGATGCACAGACCGCGCATCGCGCACCGCGCTATTTGACAGAAATTCTGAATCGACTCCCAGATCATCTGAACAAGAAAGGTTACATGGGAAGCATTTATCCCGATGAAGTAAATGAGCAACAACTTTCCGGAAACGGCTGGATGCTGCGTGGACTATGCGAATACTATCTTTGGACCAAGGACAAACGTACCTTGCAATGGATTCGTTCCTTTGCAGACAACTTGTTTATGACTGCAGCACCATTTTATGCCAATTATCCTTTACTACCAAACGAGCGTAAAAATAATGTAGGTGCAGAATCCGGCTCCATTCAAAATACGGTTAATCATTGGATGCTTTCTTCCGATATTGGTTGTGTGTTTATCGGAATGGAAGGTTTTATACAAGCTTATCAAGTATTGCGCGAACCTGCTATGCGCCCTGTCATTGAGAATATGATCCAAAAATTTCTTCAAATGAAATTAGTAGACATGAAGGCACAAACTCATGCCACACTAACAGCTTGCCGCGGTTTAATTCGCTTTGCAGATATTACTGGTGATAAAAAATATGTGATCGAGGCCGAAAAACGTTATGATATTTATCGCAGCGCCGGATTGACCGCCAATTTTGAAAATTACAACTGGTTTAATCGCTTCGATACTTGGACAGAACCCTGTGCTATCGTCGATTCCTACATGCTAGCCATGCAGTTATGGCAACATACGGGCAAAACAATTTATCTCGAAGACGCCGAACATATTTATTATAATGCATTGTGCCATACACAACGGAAAAACGGGGGCTTTGGATGCGATAACTGTCCGGGGAAAGCTATTCAGACCCCATTTTTGAAAGTACATGCAGACGAAGCACATTGGTGTTGCACCATGCGCGGTGGTGAGGGACTTTCACGTGTTGCGGAATACAGCTGTTTCAAACAAAATCGTACGGTTTTTATCACTTCCTTTCACGATGCAAAATTCAATTTGCATCTAGGGAACAAACAATTGTCAATGGAAGAACAGACAGGCTACCCTTTTGATGGTAATGTGCAACTGATTGTTCGCCAGAATACCGCAGGACAAGTAGATCTGCGCATTTTCATGCCAAGTTGGGGTAATAATTATACTTTGACAGTTAATGGAAAAATCCAAAAAATTATTCGTGTTGGCGACTTTGCCAGTTTGAAACGCACTTTTAAAACTGGCGATGTAGTGAAATTGAACTTTAATGAGGTACTGGGATATTCCAAATCAACGGACACAAATTTAGCTGACTATTATCAGCTACGCCCCTACTATGGCCCTCTTTATCTCGGTTTGGAATCAAAAGACGCTATTCATCTTTCGCCGGCTGATTTTGAACATCTGGAAAAGACGGGACCTGCAAAGTTTACCGTTAAGAGCAAAAACATTGTACTTACCCCAATTTATCACTTGATGGACTCAAAGGTTTGGTCCGGTACTGGCTATCAAAAGCAGATTATATTCTAACGTTTTTAATAGTGTTTTTATCTAAAGGAGAAAATCCAAAATTTTGGATTTTCTCCTTTTCTTTTTTCAAAAAAAACTTTGTAAAAGAATTTTCTTTATATTTGCAACAAATATATACATTTAGTAATCAGATAAATAAAGAATAATGAGTAGAAAATTTACAAAAACAGTTGCGATGTTCATGTACATCTTTTTGACTGGTTTCCCGATTCTTTCATGGGGACAGCAGGCAATAGGAGACACAACACTAAGCAGTGGAGAAAATGGCAGCGGAACACCCTACATTTCTCCCGTTAACGACTTTTGTCGTGCCATTAGTGTGGATGAGCAGAATTTGTGGATTGCAACCACAAAAGGTTTGGAGAAAATGAATAAAATTACCGGAGAGCAAACCTTATTAACAATGAAAGACGGATTGCCCGACAACAATCTGCTTGATGTTGAAAAGGACAAAAACGGTAATCTTTGGATCTGCACGCAAACTAAAGGTATTGCAAAATGGAACGGCACAGCGTGGACCCAGTTCACAGGGGAAAATTCAGGGCTGCTCAATAATCAGTATTGTACGCGTATTGCTTTTGACGCAGATGGAACACCATGGAATGCTACTTTGGGTGCTTTGCAGCATTTTGATGGTAAAAATTGGGAGACATTTACATCACCAAAAGCTGCAATTGCTAATTTTTGGTTTGTTTACGCATTGAAATTTGATTCTAAAGGTCAGCTTTGGGTGGGAGGTAGTGCTCTAGACTGGAGTTTCGCTCAAATGGAGGGACCAAAGTTTAAAATTCTGGATGTAACAAATCCTGTTACGGCAATAGAAGAAGGTCAAAATGGCATCATTTGGCTTGGACTTTCCAATGGTCTTGCTACCTATAATAATAATGTCCTAACGAAATATGACAGTGGTAATTTCGACTTTTCTACAATTCGCGACATTAAAAAAGATGCACAGGGTAATTTATGGATTGCTTCAGGCAAACAACTTGTGAAGATGTCAGATGGACATTTTACAATAATGGCTACATCAGATTCGGAAATCAAATGTATTGCCCCTGACACAGATGGTAGTTTCTGGATCGGCAGTATAAATGGAGATGTTTTTCGTTATGTCAAGAGTCAAAACAGTTTGTCAAAATGGATTTCCGGCATTCAGGATATAAAGACATCTGCAATTTTAAAGGTGGAGTATTACGATTTGAATGGTATCTCAACAACGATAACGGCAAAAGGCCCTAAAATCATTAAAAAGACTTACTTGAACGGGAACATTGAAACAAAAAAAATTATTGTGAAGTAGAAAAAATTTTAGATCATAAAATTCTGATATAGATTTGTATTTGTTTCTCCCAAGAAAGAAATTTACATCAAAGAGAGCTCACTCACTGTAAAGAAAACTAGCTCTCTTTTTTATGGACGTAATTTAATTAATTCTACTGTAAAAGTGAAAAAAAAGAAGTAAATTTACCATCGAAAACTCTGATATCCGGACAAAACATCATCAATGAAAACATTTATAACCACATTATTCATCTTTCTTTTTTTACTTCCGTCTTTAAATAGAGCTGAAGTACTAAAAGAAAAATATCCTCAATTGACAAAAATACCTACAGTATACATTGAAACTTTTGACGGTGGCAACATCACAAGTAAAACTGAATATAAATACTGTCGTCTCATCCGAATAGATTCTTCAAATACAGAGTTTTTCGATTCTGTTAGCATTCGTGGACGTGGCAATGCGTCGTGGGGATTTGCCAAAAAGCCATACCGCATCAAATTTGCTCACAAGGAAAGATTTCTCGGCAAGGATTTTGCCAATGCCAAAAACTGGACACTTCTTTCCAACGATGGCGGCAAGATCATGATGCAGAACGGACTCGCCTCTTTTGTTGGTAAATTGACAGGATTACCCTTCAATGCAGCTTGTAAGTTTGTAGACTTTTATTTGAATGGAGAATATCTGGGTACTTATCAGATTTCGGATCAGATAGAAGTAAAAAAACATCGTGTAGAAATAGAAGAGCAGGACACGGTGGTTACTTCTGCGTTAACAAACATAACGGGAGGTTATCTTATGGAACAGGACGGTTATACGGATGTTGATGCCACTTATTTTACGACTCCAAACGGAGGGCATATTCGGGTTCACAGCCCTGATAATGATGTCATAAACTCGAAGCAATATAATTACATCAAGAATTTTTTGGCAACTGTAGAAAACAATCTCTTTTCAAATAACTATCTTCATTCGCGTGAAGGTTATCTTCAATATTTCGATTCCACAACACTTGTAGGCTGGTACCTGGCATCTGAAATAGTAGCGAACATGGATATTTTTCACAGCACCTATTTTTATAAACACCGCGACAATAATCATCTTTACTTTGGTCCTCTTTGGGATAATGACCTCAGCTTTAACAATGCCATTAATTTTGGAGATCAAACTAAAGTTCTAATGGCTAATCAAGCTTATGGTTACAGTCAGTGGTTCCAGAGAATTCGTACGGATCCATGGTTTAATAAGGTTTGCGCACAACATTTTTGTCGGCTCTACGAGGGTGGATTAGACTCTCTTATGCTTCATTATATGGACTCCGTTTTGGACGAAATTCGTCCCTCTGTTGATCTAAATTACAAAAGATGGAAAATCTGGCAGCTTTATAACCAAGACTATTATATTTATACCACTTATGATGCTGTTCTCGAGCATGTTCGAAAATTCATTGTAGAGCATAATGCTTTTCTTTACAGAACTTTCAAACACCATGATCCCTCTATTTTATCATTAAAACCGGATTGTAATTATTTGATTTCTTGTAAACGAGCAACAACGACTCTCATTGGGGTCTCAGATTCCACTGCCGCACAAACGCAAGCCTGTCTGCGTTCGCGCGTTGATGGACAATTGGCACAACAGTGGACAATTGAAGCCCAAGCCCCCTATTTCACCATCTGCAATGCCGTCTCCGGCTTGGCTTTAAGCGATTTAGGAGCTGATCAAGGCGCGTTTAATGTCGCCCCACTTCAAAAAGGTAATTCCGCCCAATTGTGGGAACTTATACCTCGCACAGAAGGCTATTACAATCTCAAAAACGTTGCCAGTAAAATGATTCTCACCAATCATGCTGCAATGACTAATGATGGAAACTTATTATTTGGTCGCGCACCCAGCAGCGTAGATAGTACCAGCTTAGATCGTTTATGGCGATTGGAAGCCGTTCAAAAGCATTCCAATATACCTTCTAAAGTGCTGTCTGCAGAAGTAGCATCAGATTACGCATTAGCTGTAAATGCTGTTACGCATAAATTACATTTTGTAGCCGAAAACCTTTCGAACTTGATTTTCAAAGCATACATATATGACCTGCAAGGTAACTACAGAGGTAGCTTTCGTGCCGATGAAGAATTTGATTTGAATAAACTTCCTGGTGGAACTTACCTCGTCAGTTGGCAATTCGCTGGTCAATATCATTCTGCAAAATTTTATCATAGATAATAACGGAATTCAATAAGACACAGAATTTTTCCTTATTCTGTGGATACAAGAGGCTACAATTTTATCTAGCAGTCATAAAAATTTACACCTTACAAATAAACCCCAAAACTGCCTAACATTCACATTCCACCAATTAAAGATGACAAGGATGCATAATGATCATCTCAAGTAACTTTTATGGGATTCAATCATGTGATGATTAAATTCGACTTATAAAAAAATATGTTTGTTTTGTTTTCAACAAATCCTAACTTATTTTTTTCGAATAGCCTTCTGTTTTTACAAATACCAACTACAACGGCTCTCCAAGATATTTAAATTTGGTTCATCCGAAAAATGGAGTGATATAGTGTTCTAAATGAACTGTTACTTCTCATACTATGTGACGCGGTGCGTTTCTTTTGTGACGCGACGCGTTTTTTTCATGACGCACTGCGTTTCTTTTGTGACGCACTGCGTCACAAACTTTGATTGAGCATGTAAAAATTTGAAAGACACGATCGGATAATTCTTTGAAAGCAACGAGTTTATTTTAAGCCTGAGTCATAAATAGTCAGTAAAATCAAAATACTCAAGCATGTCTTTAGAAAGGAAAACAAACTGACGGTCACACACATTACATTTACATTATTGCATTCTGAGCGTTTTCAGCCTACCAAATGAACATTTCGCCAAAAAGGAAGAATTTGTTAAATCACCAACTTTACCGACTGAACCTTTTTCTCCTCGCAAATATGTAAAATAGGTAACAAGTATCACTCCCCATTGTAACTACTATAATTGAATACTTATATTAGCAACAGACCTGTTGTTTATAGGTATTACAAAACAAGTGGGAACAGAACATTTAAATGATCTGCTCCCACTTCTCAACAACTATCTTTTGTTTCAAAAATTACCAAACGTCTTCTTGGTCTGCTCCGGCAAATACATTCTTGGGAACCATTTCGAA
>JAQVXN010000071.1 GCA_028709135.1 Bacteroidaceae bacterium
GAGTAGCGAGACGGATGCGCTGACTTTCGCCGCCCGAGAGGGTAACCGAGGAGCGATTAAGAGACAGATAATCCAATCCCACATCAAGTATAAATTTGAGCCGTTTACTAATTTCTTTTAGAATCTCGCCGCCGATTTTGTTTTGTGTCTCATTGAGATGGGAAGGTAGTTCCTGAATCCAATCATAAAGGGTTCTTAAATCCATTGTTGAGACCTCGTGAATGTTTTTTCCATTAAGAAAGAAGTGGAGGGCTTCTTTGTTGAGGCGGGCTCCATGACATTCTGGACACACGGAAACTTTGTTGAATTGATCGGCCCAACGCTGCGCCGCAGCTGTCATTTCACGGTCGCTCATTTGTTGAATATATTTTACAAGACCGTCGTAGGCCACATAATAGTCATTTGAGGCGTGAATGAGGGAAGCCGGAATCCGCAAATCGTGATCTGTGCCACTAAAAATTTCGTCAAGAGCTTCTTGGGGAATATCAGATAGCGGGGTGTTCAATGTGCATTCATACTCTTCAAGCAGTGATTGAATTTGCCAGAAAATAAGAGAATTGGTGTATTTTCCAAGGGGCACGATGCCTCCGTTGTGGATTGATAGTTTTTTATCGGGAATGACTTTGTCAATGTCGATAACGTGGATGGCGCCGAGGCCCTTGCAGCGGGGACAGGCACCCATGACAGAATTGAAAGAAAAATCATGTGGAGAAGGATCTCTATAGGAAATGCCGGAATCCGGGCACATCAGATGTTTGCTGTAATATTGAATAGATTTATCTGCGTCATCAAGGACAGCAAGAAGATCTTCTCCGTTTTTAAACGCAGTAGCAACGCTTTTAATAAGGCGCTCTTTGGATTCTGAATTGACGACCAAT
Organism: Bacteroidaceae bacterium; assembly: GCA_028709135.1. Taxonomy (GTDB): domain Bacteria; phylum Bacteroidota; class Bacteroidia; order Bacteroidales; family Bacteroidaceae; genus UBA6382. The sequence goes on from JAQVXN010000071.1 coordinate 879, forward strand.
TTGTCGATAACAATTTCTATGTTATGATTTTTGTAACGATCTAGTTTCAGACCTTTTACCAATTCTGTGATTTCACCATCTACGCGAGCATATAGAAATCCTTTGCGGCGTATGGTTTCAAAGAGTTCTCGATAATGTCCTTTGCGGTTGCGAATGACAGGAGCAAGCAGGTAAATTTTGTGAGCAGCATACTTTTCTTGCAAAAGAGAAAGAATTTTCTCTTCGGTATATTTAACCATCTTTTTTCCAGAAACATAGGAGTAAGCTTCTCCAATGCGTGCATAAAGGAGACGTATAAAATCATAAATTTCTGTGACTGTGCCTACAGTAGATCGCGGATTCTTGTTGGTGGTTTTCTGGTCTATGCTGATGACAGGGCTCAAACCTGAAATTTTGTCCACGTCAGGCCGCTCCATATTGTCCAAAAAATTACGTGCATAGCTGGAAAACGTTTCAATATATCTACGCTGCCCTTCTGAAAAAATCGTATCGAAGGCCAACGAACTTTTTCCACTGCCACTAAGGCCTGTAATGACAGTTAAACTATCCCGGGGAATTGTTACGTCAATGTTTTTTAAATTATTGACCCGAGCTCCCCAAACACAAATATCGTTGCTTTCCGGCATGATTATTTACCCGTAGTTGTTGAGCTTCTTTCGTCGATATAGTTGCGTAAAAGATTGATGGCTTTTCGAATTTTGTAAATTTTACCATCGGCTCCTTTGGCGTCAATGCGGCAGAAATAGACTCCATCACTTACTTCGCTATTGCCAGACTTGCCGTCCCAACCCTGAGTGATGTCATTCCATTCAAAAAGTTTCTTGCCCCATCGATTAAAAATATATCCATGAAACTCAATAATGCTTTTATAATCGTTTTTTACTTTAAAAATATCATTTTGTCCATCTCCGTTAGGTGAAAAGGTGTTGGGAACATTGAGAACGGATTCGCTTGCTGTAACGGAAAAGGGATCTTCAAGTTGATATACAATGGTGTCTGTTCCATTTACGAAAGAAATGGTAAGGCTGACATAGGATGTTCCGGATTTATCAAAAGTGTAGTTAAAGTCTTGATCATAACGGATAAGATAAGGAGAATCTTGCTTGCCGGACATGTACACATGCCATTCGAAATGAGGAGTGTAAGGGCCCATGCTGGTTGGATTCGAAGTGAAATGAGCTACGATAGGAGCAGAGCCAGAATACGTTTGGTCTTCTTCACTTCCTTGAGCAGTTTCAATGACCATCTTAGGCGTGGCAGTAGGATTATCCTGGGCATGCATTGTCATGACAGACAAAAGAAATATTACAAAGATGGTTAGAAAATAGCGGTTCATATCTCTTAAACTTTTTGCAAAAATACACTTTTTCGGTGAATTAGCCGCTTTTTTTGTACTTTTGTGGTCTTAAATAATCTTACCGGATGATGAAAGGTAGAATTTTTAAAGTGTTCATGTTGTGCTTGCTGCTTTTAGTAGCGAAAGGGGAAACGGCGGCTGCAAAGCAAACGCCAACTACCGTGCAAAGTGAACATCGTTTTCATACAATTCAAAAAGGAGAGACGTTGTATGGGCTGACGCGTCTTTACCAAGTGAAGGCGGAAGATATCTGTGCAGCGAATCCAGGACTCAGTGCGGAGAATTTTAAAGTCGGCACAGTGATACTTATTCCGGCCGCTTCTGCAATGGAAGCCGAGAAAAAGGATACGGTAGAAATAGAAAAAGAGGAGCCCAAAGGATTGGCGGGCTCCGGATGCCGAGAAATGCATGAGGTAAAGCGAAAAGAAACACTTTACAGCATTGCACAAAATTATGGGGTGACGTTGGAAGAATTGCTTAAAGCCAATCCCGAAACGTGGAAAGAGGGCTTTAAATTGAAAAAGAAAATGGTGCTATGTATTCCATATCATAAAGAAAAAAAAGAACTCAAAGAAGAACCTACTAACGAAGAACTTTTTAATAGAGCGCGGAAATCTACACAAGGTCTCAAAACCATTCGCGTAGGCGTGATATTACCTTTTAAGGAAAAAACCGCAATAGCAGCTCGTACTTTGGATTACTATCGAGGTTTGCTAATGGCCGTGGACAGTTTGAAACGAACCGGTGTTTCTTTTGAAATTTATACTTTTGATGCGGGTAAGACGAAAGCTGATTTGGATGAGGTACTGCAACGACCAATTATACCTTTGCTCGATATTATTTTCGGACCTGTTGATGTTACACAGATTAAGGCCGTCAGCGAATTATCAAAAAAACATAAAATCCCAATGATTGTGCCTTTTTCCAGTAAAAGCGATGAGGTACATTCAAATCCATATTTCTTTGTACTGAATGCGCCAGACAGTGTGCAGTATCAAGAAGTCGCCATGTTGTTTGGCTCTCTGTTTTCTAAAAATAATTTTCTGCTGATTGAGACGGGGCGGCCAATGGAACCTGTGATTCCTTATTTGAAGAAAAATTTTGATTCTTTACGTTATGCAAAACTTCCTATCTCCGAAAAGACGTTATTGTCTCGTTTAGATCCAGACAAAGAAAATGTAATTATGCTGACTTCTGCAGACCAGAAATCACTCAATATATTAATGCCCGTGCTGAGAAACGTGATACATTCGCATCCCGAACTTAAAGTAAAACTTTTTGGTTATCCTGAATGGCAACTTTATGTTTCTGGTTTACTGGAAGACTATTACGCTGTTGACACATATATTTTTAGCCCTTTTTATTTAAATTACTCTTCGCACGGTTATCGACTTTTTAGTAATGAGTTTTATAAAAATTTTCATTCGGAAATGCTTCAGGTCACACCGCGCGTAGCTATTTATGGTTTTGATTGTGGCATTTATTTTTTGAAAGGTTTAGAACATTATGGCCGGAATTTTGATAAACAGAATGTTTATACCCGTCCTCTTCAGAATAAATTTATGATGGAACGCGAAACAACATGGGGTGGTTTAACAAATCATCAGATGCAACTGATTCACTATATGCCTTCGCATCAAATTGAAATTATTGAAAAGAAATGAAAAGATTTTTCTATCTGTTTTTGTTTTTCTCTATTTACGCCAGTGTGTCGCTGCGCGCTCAAATTGGGGAGAGTCGTTCGCAATTGAGTATTGGTGGCAATGCCGGTTTTAGTTTCGCTTCTGTTGATTTTGAACCTACGATCAAACAAGGACAACTAGTGTGTCCCACGGTGGGCTTGACGATGCGTTATACATGTGAAAAGTATTTTTCTACGGTTTGCGCTCTTCAAATGGAGGTGAACTATATGCGTTTGGGATGGAAAGAAAGTGTGATGAATAGTGAAAGCCAACCATTACCAGATAACTATCAACGTGAAATCGGATATGTGCAGTTGCCGATGATGGCCCGTTTAGCGTGGGGAAAGGAACAGCATGGACTGATGTTCTTTTTGTTGGCAGGACCTCAAATTTCTCTGTATTTGGGTGATACGTCCAAAAAAAGTGCTACCTGGACTCTGAATGCATCAGGTAATCCAGATCGTCCAAACAATGTTTATCAACAATATGGAATGGCTATCGAACGGAAAATAGATTACGGATTGACAGGCGGTGTTGGAATGGAATTGAATACCGCATTGGGCCATTTTATACTAGAAGGACGTTATTATTTTGGACTAAACGACATTTATAATAATTCCAAGAAGGATGTTTTTTCGCGATCGGCAAATCGTGTCATGATCGGTAAGGTAACTTATCTTTTTGATTTATTTAATCAATAGCTTTTTGTTTTAAATAAAACTATTCCTGTAAAGGCCGGTGTTGCTAAAAAAACTATTTTTGAATTAACTCCAAATCAATCAGAACGGGGAAAGCATAATTTCCAAGTTCATTCAAAGGAACAAAAAAATAATCTTTTGGTAAGTTTATACGAAGTTGTTCGGAAATCGTAGTAAGGTGAAGCAGGAAAAAATCAGCATGAATAATGCGGTGAGTGAGAATGTGCTTTACGTTTTGGTGTAAAATGCTAAGTGATGCACCACCTTCTTTCATAGCAGTATCTATCAATGGATGACGGATGACGCTAGTTGTATCTGAACTTTCTGTTTCAATCAGAAAGGGTTCGTAAAGTCCTTTCCAAATATCCTTAGTACTGCGTTTATGGATCAGTAGACAATTATTGTTGATGATAAAAAAGTAAGAGAAATAACGATGTTTTTGTTGCATTTTGTGCAATTTGACAGGTAATTTCTCTGCAAGGTCATTGTTCCTGGCTATACATTCTGTTTGCAAGGGGCAATTGTTACAATTTGGATTTGCAGGCGTACATTGTATGGCACCGAAATCCATGAGAGCCTGATTATAGTCTGCCGGATGTTCTGTGTCCAATAATTTGTTCGCAAGATCTTGAAAAAAATGTTTTCCCTGTGTGGTGTCGATGGGGAGATCAATGCCGAAAACGCGTGACAATACGCGATATACATTGCCATCCACGGTGGCTACCGGCAATGAGAAAGCAAAAGAGCAGATGGCAGCAGCTGTATAGTCGCCTACGCCTTTAAGGGCTCTGATTTCAGTATAGGTGGAAGGAAATTTGCCGCAATTTGCGATTGTTTGGGCAGCCGTGTGCAAATTGCGAGCACGAGAATAATAGCCCAACCCTTCCCATGCTTTTAGAACTTCGTCCTCACTGGCTTTAGCTAGAGTAAAAACATCCGGAAATTGTTTCAAAAAACGCAGATAATAATCGTGTCCCTGGTCAATGCGGGTTTGTTGCAGAATGATTTCGCTTATCCAGATGCGATAAGGGTCGGTAATCCCGCGCCATGGTAATTCGCGCCGGTTTAAGTGATACCATTCTTCAAGCTGTTTTCTGAAAAGTTGTTCTTTCATTGTTGATACTTCCTTGTGAAAACAATAAAAGCCAAACACCATCACGCGGAAAGATATTTAGCTTTAATTTGTGCGCCTGACAGGACTCGAACCTGCAAGACCAGAGCCAATAGATCCTAAGTCTATCGCGTCTACCAATTTCGCCACAGGCGCTTTTCTGGGTGCAAATTTAATACATTTAATTGAAAAAACTCATGAAAGAGTAGATAAATCATTTTTTAAGAAAGCTTCTGGCTGCTTCAATGATGGTGTCAACGTTCCTGGCCATGTCTAATTGGGTCATGTTAATACTAACGTCAGGTTCGATACCAAACTCTGTAGGGTTCATATCTTTGTCATACATGGGACAAGCAGAGAATCTGAGAGCCCATCCATTAGGTAATTCGGAACTGAATGGAAGTCCTCCACCTCCTCCTGTTTGTGCTCCCATTACTGTCACATTGGGGCAGGCTTTCATATACATTACGAAAGAATTTGCGGCACTATAACAACGTCTGTTTGTAAGCACAACGACTTTCTTCTGCCATCTTACGCCAGTAGCAGGTGTAAGTTTGATTGCCTCAGGAGAGGAAAATTCGGAGTGACCTTTTCCTGTTTTATGACAGATATAACCTCCTGTAATTACTTGATTAGTGAAACACTCTGCCAAGGCTTGTGCGGAAGTGAGCATTCCACCTTCGTTGTTACGGACGTCAACAATGACTCCATTGCAAATGGCAAGTTTTGAAAAAATAGCACTAAGATTTCCACTGCCAAATGTATTATTGAACGAACTACAGTAAATGTAACCGATATTGTCGTCTAAAATGCGGTATTTGATGCCCCCCGTGAGATAATAATCCGTGCCGAGATAAAGTCTTTGGATGCTGTCACTAAAGTTTGCAGGATATTTCTCGTACCAATCCCAAAAACGAGCAGTATTAAAAGAGGAGGATAAATTGACGTGACCATCGCGCAAGTCACGCAGCATACGTGCGCAGACATCAAACAATTGTTCATCTGTCATGGTGGGCGAGAGCCTTTCTTTATAATAGGTGTATTCATCGTTCCAGTTGAGTCCGTAAACATCTGATTTTTCAGGGAAGAAGCAATAATGTTCATCTAAAATTTGCCAAAGCGCCTGAAAATTTCCATTCACGGAGTTTGTCTGCGTGTCTTCTGTTACGCAGGAAACCAAAAGCAAAGGGAGAAATGAAACGGAGAGTATGAGCGCTATGTGATGTAGAAATTTCATTTGCGGGCAATTTGAGAGTGATGATAGTTTTTGTTTTTTATGAGATAAAAATGTTTTACGTATCCGATTATAAATAAATTGCTCCAGTCATGTTGCTTTAAATGATTAACTTGATTTTGCCGGATTGAACCTAAATAGCCTATGCGAAGTGTGGCGCCGTAAATAGGAATGTCAAAAGAGAGTAGTTGGTTGATGGAAAATGCTTGAAAGGGATTAGTAAAACAAACGTTATGGTCGTAGTTGCCAAGAGAAAAGATTTCATAATAAGATTGTCCATAATTTGGTGAGAACATTAATCCCACGACAGGCATATCGGCTTGGTATCGTAATGTGAAAATACGGTTCCAAAAGTGTAGTTTATAGATGGCCATGGCAGATAAGTTAAGATCTGTTGATAGTCGTGCCTGTGCGGGATTGTTGCCGTTGCGTGTATTGTACGTAAAACCGCCATTAATGCTCATTCCGGGACCGAGTAAAATATGGAGTGCTGGTGTGATAGACCAATTGTAATGCCATGTAAGGTTCCATCCAAACATGCCGGAAAGTTGCTTGCCGTCTTCAGTGGGTGATTTTGTATAAGCAAAATGTCCCTGTATAATGTTTTGTACGCTTATTCGATTATTCAAAAGCCGCGTCATACGCATGTTTTCTCTCATTAATTTGAATTGTGTGCCAGTATATTCTTCTGGCGAGAGATAAGTATCCAGGATGTTGAGGTGTCCTATTCCGAACATTGTGGCATGGGTGCGGAAACTGTTATCTTGGGTCCATGCCGGTATGGAGTCTGGCTTTTCCTGTGCCGCGACGAACGGAGAGATGCAAAGGAACAGAAACAAAAGAATTTTGAATATTTTCATAAACATGAGAAAAGGCTAGTAGGTATAAATTTGAATGTCTCCGGGGTCTACGCGGGTAGTATTTGCATAAATCGAGGCATTCATAATGGAACCATTTTTCAGAACGCGTTTGATGGATTCGGATGTGTTTACTGTAAGCATCATTGTTTTTTCCAATTCGCAGTTCTGGATGATTACGTAGTGATGTCCGTCGTTAGTGAGTTGCGCTACGAGTGCATGGGCTCCGTGAGTGTCGATAACGTTAAATCCTGGAGGCAAGTTATAAAGCCGCATCATGCCATACGGCAGATGGTCACCAAGATGATGTACGGATTGTACCTTAGCTCCGATAAAGACTCCTGCAATTTGTTGGATTTCCTGGTTCATCTGTTTCACGAGGTCATAAATGAAAGTACGTTTCCCGTTGATGTCAATGGGCGCTAATCGAAAATCATAATTGATGTCAATGGGATTCCAGTAAGTAAAATATTGCAGACATTGTGCTCCGTAGGCGAGATCTCCATAGATTTGCAGACGCAGAGAAGCCAATGTTGGCATAGGGTAGTCTCCGTGAGTACATAGTAGGGCAAATCCCCAAAAAGCCAGATTAGCTTTACGAGCTGCAGACGATA
>JAQVXN010000072.1 GCA_028709135.1 Bacteroidaceae bacterium
AGATATTATTCTGTTTTTTATAAAAATAGAGATCAACTCTAAAAGTTTCTCATCAATTAATAACAACAATCAGAAAATAGCAGCATGAAAAATTAAAAAAGGAGCTGTCCTTTTGGAACAGCCCCTTCACAACTTGCCGAACATTACGGAGTTACACCCCCTCAAACGAAAGACTTCGGCTATCCGTACAACCTCGCACTTGCTTATCGGAAAATCGAACAACAGTTGCGACAATCACACAAATGCAAGGATTTTACCGAGTTGCACATATCGGAAAACGGCGACACGGGACAACTGTTTTTATCGGTAACAGAAACATATTATACAGGCAGTCAATTCTATTATGTGCCTGTTGTTCCGCTTTTTCGTATGTTCGAAGACCCCGAACGCAAGCAAACGGCAATATTGCTTTTATCGGTGTGTTCGTATATCTACCACATTGCAAAGATACCGTTTTACAGGCAGGAAAACAGCTATCTCTATTGGCAGTACGAAATGCTCAAAGAGTGGGCAATTCACGATGACGACAGCGAAGAAAACAGGGAAATTCTTGCAGAACTGAGCCAAGCCGAACAGATTGGCGACCAAATGCACACGATGATTTTCGACAAAGAAAACCTAACGCATTGGAAACGGCGTATCAAAACCTTTCGGGCAAAAGACCCTTTCGACAGCGATGTTTTTCTGATGACAACAAAATTTTTCCAACTCTATCAAAAATATCCCGAACGCCGATTATTCCAAAACAGCGTTACCGGTTGGGAAGAAACGGAATACTGTTACGATGAAGAAGAAACAAAAATCACCATGGATAAATACATCGGCTTTATTGCCGATGATAAAGGCTATCTGTACGAACAACTTTGCGAAACGGTAAACGGCGAGTTTTCGCAGTATGGCGAAATGGAAGAACCTGCCGTTACCACCTATTTTGATGGAACACCTGTCGGCAAAGAAAGTCTGGACTTTGAAAACCGGATTTTTCCCCTTATCAATGAATTATGCTATTATCTGAACCAATACAATACTCAAGAAGATGAACGAGAACATAAATGACATAACCCGAAGTTTTGGAACGATATACATCCCAAGATCGGCATTGGTGGTATATCAAACCGAAGGACAACATCCACAAACCTACATCGAACATTTTGATATGGATGACAACGGCAGTCCGATAAATGCTCATCCTTTGACGGTAAAAGAAGGACAAGCATTGGCAAAAGCGTTGAACACCGAAAAGGAAGAACAGAACAAGGCTTTTTTACGTCCCAAAGGTATTATCCCTACCCACGTGTTGCACATTCATCCGAGCGAAAACGGAAGTGTCGTCTGGTACACCAAACCGCAAATCCGCCCGATGTTTTTTATCGACAGTTTGGGCATACCCAACGGCAAGGCGCACGTTCCGGCAATGGTTTGGAAAGCCGACAAAAACGGATTATCGGTTTACGCTTTGTCATCGGGCATTCGTCCAAAAGCCGAGACTTCGCTTTATTTTGCACCGTTTCCGAATGTTTATGAAGACAACCGTGTCTGTATGGGGACGGTGGACGTGAAAATCCAACAATCCGCATCGCTCGAAGAATTTATGCACGTATGGGAAGAAAGTTTTTTCAACAGCTATTTCAGCCATTTGATAAACGGACATAATCCCGTTAATGGAAATTGCGTAACCCTTTGGAAAGAGCTAATCGAAACGCAAGAACCGTTTCCAAAGGAAGTATTGATAAAAAACCGTTTAACTCTCAAAGACTTGATAAAATGAACAATACCGAACAAAAAACGACCGTCCATTTTACGGACAGCGCATTGATACAGGCAACCAATCCGATAACGGTCAATCTTATCGGCGCAGGAGGAACAGGCTCGCAGGTTTTGACCGCTTTGGCACGGATAAACCACTCCTTAAATGAACTCAATCACGCAGGATTGGAAGTAAGATTGTGGGATGATGACACCGTTGCAACCGCCAATTTGGGACGGCAACTCTTTGCCGAAGGCGAGTTGGGTATGTACAAATCGGTAGTCTTAATCAACCGCATCAACCGCTTTTTCGGTACGGATTGGAAAGCCGAGAACCGAAAATTTGAGAAAGATATACAAGGCAACATTCCTAAACAGGCAAGTGCAAGTATCACTATTTCGTGTGTGGACAGTGTGCAGGCTCGTTTTGGCATTGCCGAAATCCTTTCCGAACTGAAAGAAAACAGACGGTATTACAGCCATACGCCAAAATATTGGCTTGATTTCGGTAACAGCCAATGCACAGGGCAGGTAATCCTTTCGACCGTCGGCGAATTACGCCAACCGAAATCGGAACGGTTTGCAACTGTCGGCAACTTGCCGTTTGTTACCGCAGAGTTTGGCGATTTGCTCACGCAATCGGAACAGTCGGACGATACGCCGAGTTGTTCATTGGCCGACGCATTGGAAAAACAGGATTTGTTTATCAACGCAACGTTGGCACAAATGGGTTGCTCTTTGCTTTGGAACTTGTTCCGTAACGGAATGACCGACACGAGAGGTTTTTTCCTTAATCTGAAAGATTTTCGCGCACAGCCGTTGAAAGTCGGCTGATGTTCATTTTTCTGATTGTCCCTGAAACTCTCGAAAAGTTTTAGGGACTTCTTTTCTTTGGGGAAAAGGCAAACAAAGAAAAGAAGCAAAAGAAATTTGCCGGGACGGAATGGATAGTGTCTTGAATAATTTAACTTAAGGATTCTTTAATATTTCTAAAATTGGCTAGAGCACTTTCAATATTTTCAATAATATCATCAATGAGCACTTCTGGTTCGGGAAGGTTGTCCAAGTCAATCAGATTATCATCTTTAAGCCAAAATATATCTAGGTTTGTTTTATCCCTTTCAATTATTTCTTCATAAGAATACTTACGCCAACGACCGTTAGGATTATCACAAGACCAAGATTCTTCTCTTTCGTTTTCAGAACCTATTTTATAATTCTCAATAAAATCTGATAGATGCTTAAATGTAATTGGGTTATTCTTAGGTGTATGATGGATGTTTGTACGATAATCATAAAACCAAATTTCTTTTGTTCCAATCTCTTCACGATGTTTTTTTTTATCAAAAAATAAAACGTTCGATTTCACTCCTTGTGCATAAAATATACCTGTAGGCAATCTTAAGACGGTATGTAAGTTAGTTTCTTCAAGCAATTTTTTACGTATAATTTCGCCAGCTCCACCTTCAAACAAGACATTATCAGGAAGCACCACCGCAGCTCTTCCATCTTCTTCCAGCATAGCTACTATATGCTGTAAAAATGCTAGTTGTTTATTACTCGTAGTTACCCAAAAATCTTTACGTAAAAAATAACCATCTTTTTTCGCTTGGTTTTCATCTGTAGTTGGTATATCACTACTGCTTTTTCCAAAAGGAGGATTCGCCAACACAATTTTTACTTTGGGAACTTCTTTATTTACCTTTTGAGGATTCAGACTATCAGATACTTGTATGTCCGGTGTTTTTTGTAAATCCCCTATACCATGTAAATACAAATTCATTAAACATAGTCTAGCAGTAGCTTTTTCGATTTCCCAACCGTGAAATGTCTCAAATTTCAAGAAATTATCCTGCTTTTCTGTGAGCTTATTATTTTCACGAATATAATTTAATGATCCTAAAAAAAAACCACCAGTGCCACATGACGGATCTGCAATGGTTTCGCCGGGAATAGGATTAATACATTCCACCATTGCCTGTATGATAGGTCTTGGGGTAAAATACTGACCAGCTCCACTATTTTCAGCATTTTTCTGTAATAAGGTTTCATAAATCTCCCCTTTGATATCAGAATCCGTAGAAGACCAATTATCTTCATCGATAAGTTGAAGCAATCTTTTTAGCTTTACAGAATCATGAATTTTATTTTGAGCACTAGCAAATATCTTTTCAAGCATTCCGCCTGACTCCGCTAGTGTTTTTAATATTTGCTCATATTGTTCTAAAAGTGCACCTCCAGAATTAGATACTAACTCTTTCCAATTACATACGTCTGGTAAATTATATTTACTCTTGTTTTCATCTGCCATTTTTAGAAATAGCAAATAAGTTAATTGCTCTAAATAGTCATTATACCCTAAGCCGTCATCACGGAGGGTATCACAATATGGCCAAATTTTTTGTGCTATGTTAGATGTTGACATTATGTTTAGTTTAAACTTATTAAATTTGGCAACCAATTACAATAAATTGGTCTTTGCGAATATGAAATGATACAAGATATTGCAACTTTAGAGAAAGGAGCCTTTTTAGATGTAAGTTCTTGAATTCTGATGCAAGCTCTTTCTATAATTTCACGTTTAACTCGTACATTAATAGGATTAATAATCTGTTGATTAAATTCTTCTAATTCTCTTTCACATAATCTCCAAACTTCAGCTCGCTGTTGATTTAATTGATCCAACTCCAAGTGATATAGCTCTATGGAAATTTCAGCTCTCATTCTATCATCATCTGGCAAACCTGCAATAATCAATGGTTTCCCATCTTTATCAAAAGAGATTAATGTAGTATCGTATTTTTTAGTTGGGTCTAATAAAATGGGTAACTCTGTATTAATGTTGTCATTTGGATAATCACAACATATTGCTCCATTATGTGTGTCTATTGGGAAATAGTCTCCTTTCCCTTTAATTTCTTCATTATTGCTTAACCTGTCTTTTCTTCGTATATTAACAAGGCTTCCAGCTAAACGATAGTTTCTCCAATTATAAGCCAGCCACCAATATCCATCTTTTTTAGTTAACTGTCCATCATAGTTTTTTGCTCTATTCTTAGGTCTAAAATGATCTATCACAAAGTCCGCTGCTCCCGCAGGTGCTTCAGAATACCAACATTTCGATTTAGACAATTCCAACATTACTTTCTGAAGACTATTCCAATCAGTATGATCTTTTATGAAGTTTTTTCTTTCTTCAGGTGTCATATTAACTAACTGATTTAAGTAATCATCTGCAATTTTTTCAAAAGCATGAATTTCTGGCAAATTTGCCAGCTCTTCAATATCAATATGTCTCATAATGTGCTTCCTTGTGAATTAGATTTAAGAATCTCTTCAGCAACTTCTTTAGATATACGCTCTAATTCTTTTTCTTCTTCTTTTGTTAGAACAGATTTTTGGAAAACTTCATGTTTACTAGTTAATTCAACAAACATGTTATATCTAGAGTCGATAGACACATTATAAAAACCAATATCTTCAAGTTCCTGTGAAAGATCATTATATTCAACTATTTCTTTTTTTGATATTTTATTCGAGTTGAGTAATGTCTGTAAATACCTTTTTCTATTAACTTTATCCTCTAATTCTTTACTCATAATAGAAGGGAGACCAAATAATTCACTTGTAAGAATTTTTGCCACATTCATAAGTTTTGGATCGATTTCAGGCTCTTCAATTCTAATACTGCCACCAGAGATAGTTCTAAATATCCTAACCTCTTCTTTTTTTAATCCTCCGATTACCAAAGGATCATGTGTACTAAGAATAATTTGAGTACTTGCAGGACGATGTACTACTTTATCCAAAAATTCTAAATATCTCCATTTCCAAATAGGATTAAGATGGGTATCAGGCTCGTCTAGCAAAATTAAAGAGTCCTCATCTTTTGTGAATTTTAATAGTCCCAATACAGTTAGTAATTGTTGTTCGCCTTCACTTAATTCTTTAAAAGTAATACTCCCATCAACATTCTTTTTCTTTACTTTAATTTTAACTTCTGCAATAAGTTTCGAAATATAAGTGCTTTCTAACGCTTTAAACAAAGCTGTATTACTGGTGTAAGTTTTAGCTAATTCTTGCAGTTTGTCTTTGCCTTTTAGAAACAGATAAAGCCTTTTTTGATCTTCTGTTTCAGCAAATTCAGTTCGTATTGTTTCATCATTATGTATTGGAGCTAAAGATAATTCCCAAAGCTTATCTAAGAATTGGCGAACTAAACCATCCGCTGTCCAAAAAATATCATCTGGATCGTTTTTAATTCTGGTAACTGCCCATGGTGGCATTTTAAGAACAAAAAGAATGGATTCAATATCTATAATGTTTAAAACCTCATTTAAAAACTTTATGCTCTCTTCTTCTTCATGAGTGAAATAAGCCAGTAAAACAAAATATGAATGAACCAATTGTACATAGAATAGTTTTCTTAAAGAATCAAGTTCAGCGTCTTTAAAATCTTCTTTAATTATTTTTCTATAAAAATTGTTCTGGTGATCCCAAAAAAGCTCTTTCAATTTATTACTTAATCCGGAATAATAAGTAAATACGTATTTAGGTTGATATTTGGCTTTAGCTTCATCCGAAAAGAAATATTTAAACGTTTGCTTTTCATCATTTACCAGAATCACATAATTTCCTTTTTGACAGGTTACATTAATTACATTATTCTGTATGTTGTAAACAATATTATAGTCAAAATTTGGCGATTGCCTTTTTGAGTCAGTACTTAAATCGAGATATTTGAAAATTAAAATTAATGCTTCAATAAAATTTGATTTACCCGAAGCATTCTGTCCGAGCAAAACAGTTTTCATCTCATTTTCATCAAGATTAATCGTGAACTGTTTTAGGTTCTTATAATCCTCTATGTAAACCTGATCTATTCTCATGATTTATCAGCTAATTTTAAAAATGATTCTTTACCATTTCTTGGTAATTCAATAATTTCTCCAGATTCAATATACTTTTTTAACTCAGCATAGAACTCTTCAATATCATCTTTTTTATCAGAGGATAACCAAAGTTGTTTTGAGGAGATTGGTTCTGCATTCTCATTTAATATTTCGAGAATTGACTTTAGTTCTTCAGGCATAATTATGATTTTTATTGAATTATTCTTCTTTTCTTTTTCTCTTACTAAATATTGTTCCTTTTCAGCTTTAATGCGTTCAAGTAAAATGCTTGCCGGTTCATCATTAGAATCTTGTTCTGATAATTTGCCCTCAAAAGCTTTCCGAAGAACACTTTGTTTAAGTGATTCTATAGTTAGAAGATGTTTTTCTATTGTATTTTCAAAGTGGTTGATAATTGAAAATTGTCTGTCAAGCTCTTCAGAAATGACATTTTGTTCCTCTATAGAGCAAATTGGGATGAACTGATCAAATACATCACTATTCCTAACCGCCGGATAAGAAGAGCCTGATTGTAACTCATTTAACGGTTGGACAAAACTATCCGAAACAATATATTTAAAAATATACTTTGGTTTTATAAAGTTATCAAGAACTCTTATTACCGTAAACCCCGAACTTGCTATCTGATGATTGAATTTTTCTTCTTCAATCATAGCAATGTTTTTCAAATAAGTCCTTACGGTAGAAAACAAAATATCATCTAATTTAATAATGTATTGAGCCCTTGACGGAGCATCTTTCCATTGATACTCTTTGTAGGTTTCAATTATATTTTTATTGTTATTAATACTCCCAATATCCAGATAAATAAACGTATCCTCATTTTTTCTTTCTTTTGAACTAACACGTTCTACAGCATGACAAGCATCTTTCAGTTGAATATAGAGCCATTCATTAGGCAACTTTATTTTTGCTAATGCTTTAGCTTCTGATGAGATTGTTATTTTCTTAGGTTTTCTTGGCTTTAATTTAGTTTTTCCTGTGTTAAAATCTATTAATTCTTTTTTATACTGTTCATCCTGACAAACATTAATTTCATTTATAATTTGTTGTGGGGTTTTTAAATCATTTTTATTTTTTCTCCATTCTTCTGTTAACTTTCCTTCAAATGCCTGTTTTAAAATTGATTGCTTATAAAAATTTAATTGATTTAATGAGTTTTCTAATTGCTCTTTACTTTTGTCAAGACTGCTTAATACTTCTTCAAGTTTTAAGACAATTCTATTTTGCTCGTTCAATGGAGGTAGTCCTATAACCTGTTCGTAAATGTTATCTCTATTAAGACCCGGAATTGTTGTTGATTTATCAAGTTGAAAAAGATTCAAAGATTCCAATAGAAAGAAAATAAACTTAAAATTTAGTGAATCTGTTGGCTTAACAAAATAAGTAGTATCAATTGGCCAACAATTTTCATTAGAAAAATGCACAGATCCTACAGAACCTTTTCTTCCGACAATTATCACAGGACCTTCAACTAAAAAATTATTATGATAACCAATTATTCCATTCGAACCAAAAATAGGATATTTGCCATCTTGACGACTATTCTTGGGTAGACTTTTTCCATATTCAAGTATTAAGATGTCTCCTAAAGTAACATTTATCCACATCTCAGGCAAATTATATATTTCTGGTTGTTCTTTCCTAGAGTCAACCAGCAAGTGCAATTTAGTAATAATTTTTGTAAAACTCTATTTTAGGATTGCTAAAGTCTAATTTTTCTCTTGGTCTTCTGTTTAGTTTATGCTGTATTTCTTTTACTTTCTC
>JAQVXN010000073.1 GCA_028709135.1 Bacteroidaceae bacterium
TTTTACTTTACCTAAAATATCTTGTACACGAATCCAATCGTCCACCTTATAAGGACGAAAAAGTAAAATGATCATGCCGCCCACTAAATTGGAGAGATTTCCACTCATCGCCATACCTATGGCTACACCGAAAGAAGCTAGCAGTGCTGCAAATGAGGTGGTTTCTATGCCGAGTTTATTAATAACGGCAATAATAAGGAGCAACATGCGGAGAGTATTAAGCAAACTCCCAATAAATGATGCAACGCCTCGATCCACACTTTTTCGAGACAGAATTTTTCGGATTAATTTGTTAAGGATTTTAATGGCAAAACGACCTATAACGAAAATAATCAGAGCGGCAATAACACGTCCGCCGATAGAAAATCCCCACGTGATAATTTTATCCAAAAGCATGGACATTTTGTCCGTAGCTTCGGTCGGAGAAACTTCTTTTAAAAGTTTATTGGCGGCGTGGTTAGCTACGTTGAGAGGGTCCTTACTTGTTAAGAAAGTAATAAATTGGAAAATTGTTAATTCTGTATGAAGCATAACAAGATGTGTTTCCTTAAAAGATAAATAAAATGTATGTAATACACAGCCGTGATTATTTTATAATTGATTCGTTGCAAAGATAGTGCAAATTGCATGGAGAAAAAGACTCAAAATAGAGTTTTTTGAAAAGAAGTTTTATTCTCTGGTCAATCTTTATGAGAGGCCCTTCGTTATCTATGGAAAAACAAATTGAATATTTCCAATTGCAAATAAAATGGCAAAAACGATGAAACTAATCTCTGTGAGATGAACAGGTAATTTTCTACCTTTGTAGTTGTGCTGTACGATAAAAACAATTTGAATAAGGAATAAAAAAGCGAGGAAAAGAAAAACCGTAAGCAGTGGGTTGGCAGAAGGATAAAAGATAGAGTAATAAATAGTTGTACAAACGAAGAGAAGAGCAGAAGCAATGAGAAGCAGACGGAAAATGCGACGATCTCGAAGATTTAATTTGCGGGGAAGAGAAAGTAAATTAAAATAAGCTCCTATAGGAAAACTAAATGGGATAAGTATGGAAAGAGAAGTAGCTCCATGACGTGTTGGATGCAACATTATCAGTACAATAGCCAGAATAAACCACCAAACGCCTATCAAAGCTGAGAGATCTCCATGTATACGTTGGCTGCGCAAGGCGTATATAGCAGATACAAGTCCGATTATAATCCATAATCCCGATTCGCGCAAAAAGAAAAGAATTTGCATGGCTCGATCGTAATGAGATAATGGAACTATCATAAAACCTTGGATATCTGTAATACGCAATAGAGCTGTAGTAAAGTTGGGCTCTGGATGAATAATTGCGGGCACAGAAATAAGAAAGATCGTGATGAGGGAACAAACAGGGAATGATACCTTTTTATAATGTATAATGGGACGCATGGCAATGACTGTAATAATCAGGAAAGGTAGTGCTATATTGTATAAGGGGCTGATACCTCCTTCCAGAATGGATGCTGCTAGTAAAGTTGCGGATCCAAGCATATTGTGCCATTGCGGTCCATAGCGCCTCATCGCTTTGAGTAACAAATAGAGTGAAAAAAGCAACAATGCACAGCTACATAATGTGGATTCCTGCTGCGGATGCAGAAATACAAGTGCATTCATACTTGCCAGTATGGCTGCCGTAATAAATGCTTGATGATGTCGGTGCGTAAACTCATTGACCAATAAATAAACGGAAAGTGTCAGAGCCAAACTATAAAGTGTATATAGCGATGTTATTAAAACAAATGGAGTATAGCAAATATTGCCTGCAGAAATTCCTGCAAGTCGTATAAGTCCAGTTAGAGCGGAAATAAGGACCAAAAAACCTACGTCATACCAGCGGCGACGTGTTATTTCAATGTATCTGGCTCTGAGCATGAGTAACTGTTTTCTATATCTTATTAAAATCTTCTTTCGAATACAAGTTCAATATCTTAAAGGTATAATGTGCATTTAATATTACGTACGCAAAACCGTATGCAACTTAACTTTTGTTGCAAAGTTACAATATTATTTGCTTTTGTGGCGAGAATTCTTTTTTTTCATGGTAAAGTTACTGGGACTTTTAAGGGATTCTAATGGAAATGCGCTTTCAATAAAAGACAAAATGACTGATACTTAAGACAAAATGTCATTTTCAGAAAGATGCATAGACTGTTTTTTGGCATTTTTGTTATTGGCACGTTCGTTGCAATTATAATGACGAGCGCAGTTCAAAAGAGCGAGGCTCAAAATAACATATTAAATTAAAAACAATAAAATGGAGGATTTAATCATGATGCCAGTTATTAGAAACAACCAAAGTTGGTTACCAGATGTATTTAGTGATTTCTTTGACAATGATTGGATGGTTCCTGCAAAAGCTACAGAACCCGCCATCAATGTTCTGGAAGATGATAAAAATTACAGAATTGAGCTTGCAGCTCCGGGTATGGTAAAAGATGATTTCAAAATCAGCATTGACGAAGACAATAATCTCGTTATCAAGATGGAGAAGAAGAATGAAGTAAATGATCCTGACAAGAAAGATGGGAAGAAAAAAGATGTACGCTTTTGGCGACATGAGTTCAGTTACACTAAATTCCAGCAAGCTATCAGTCTGCCTGAAAATATTCAGAAAGACAAAATTAGCGCAAAAATGGAGCACGGTGTTTTGACGGTGAATATGCCAAAAGTTAGTGAAGATAAAGCTAAACTCCAGCACGTTATCAGCATTGAATAATTGCGGAGTGAGGCTAGTGGAATAAGAATACGAACGATTACTGAAAACGTGAAGGTCGCAACCAAAGAGGAAATCTAGGTTGCGGCCTTTTTATTTTTTTAATTATCCCACAGAGCCCTCTAATGATACAGAGAGAAGTTTTTGAGCTTCTACGGCAAATTCCATGGGAAGTTTGTTGAGAACTTGTTTGGCATATCCGTTAACAATGAGGCCTACAGCATCTTCCGGCGAAATGCCTCTTTGGTTGCAGTAAAAAAGTTGTTCTTCCGAAATTTTGGATGTTGTCGCTTCGTGTTCAACAATAGAGGAATTATTGTTTACATCTATATAAGGAAATGTATGCGCGCCGCTTGTACTGGAAAGTAAAAGAGAGTCACAGGAACTGTAATTTCTTGCATTTTCAGCTTTAGGACCCGTTTTGACTAACCCTCGGTAGGAATTCTGGCTGTGTCCGGCACTAATGCCTTTACTCACAATTGTACTACGGGTATTTCTTCCCAAGTGTATCATTTTTGTTCCTGTATCAGCTTCCTGATAATGGTTTGTCACAGCAACACTGTAGAATTCTGCTTGAGAATTGTCTCCTGAAAGTATGCAACTGGGGTATTTCCATGTGATGGCAGAGCCCGTTTCTACTTGTGTCCATGATAGTTTACTGTTTTCTCCACGCAAGTGTCCGCGTTTAGTGACCAGATTATAAACGCCACCGCGTCCATTTTCATCTCCTGGATACCAGTTCTGTACAGTAGAATATTTCACTTCTGCATTTTTGTTCACTACAATTTCAACAATGGCGGCATGAAGTTGGTTCTGGTCGCGCATTGGAGCTGTGCAACCTTCCAGATAAGAAACATAGCCACCTTCGTCGCAGACAATCAGCGTGCGTTCAAATTGTCCTGTATTGATAGCGTTTATGCGGAAATAGGTAGATAATTCCATGGGACAGCGAACTCCTTTGGGAATATAAACAAAGGAACCATCACTGAAAACTGCACTGTTTAAAGCTGCAAAGAAATTGTCGCGATATGGAACTACGGAGCCCAGATACTCGTGAACTAAATCTGGGTAGTTCTTTACGGCTTCAGACATCGAGCAGAACAAGATGCCGCGTTCTCCGAGGCGCTCTTTAAAGGTCGTTTTTACTGAAACGGAGTCCATCACAGCATCTACAGCTACACCGCTGAGTGCAAGGCGCTCGTTAAGGGGAATTCCGAGTTTGTCGAATGTTTTTTCTAGTTCTGGGTCTATTCCCTGTTCTGTATCAGATTTTTTATTCGTGCGTGGCGCTGCATAATAGGAAATAGCCTGATAATCTATTTGGGGCAAATGCACGTGGCCCCATGACGGTTGTTTTAGTGTTTGCCAGTAGTGAAAAGCTTTTAAACGGAAAGACAATAACCAGTCAGGCTCTTCCTTTTTTTTAGAAATGAGACGAATAACATCTTCATTCAGTCCTTTCTGAATGATTTCCGTATCTACGTTCGTTGTAAAACCGTATTCATATTTTTTTTCGGTAATGTCGCGAACGATATTTTTATTTTCTTCCTCTATTTTTTGTGATTTATCGGTATCCATACTGTGTCAGCTTTTTCAGTAGTGGCATTATTTGTTGTTTTAGGCTTTTCGTTGTCAGAGAAAATTCCTTTAACAATAGATGCTACCGGCTGGTAGAATTGAGAGTCTTCTTTTTTCTGCTGATTGAGAATGCCTGTAAAATCCATAGCAGCGAAAACGAAGCTCATCAAAATTAAATATTTTATAAGGCTCACAATAGAGCCTCCAAAGGAATTAACAAAACCTAAATGTAGTCCTTTCAAAGATCTTGTCAGAACATTTCCAACAACACCAAGTAGAATAGGCACAACAATCCAGATGATAATAAAGGCAAGAGCCTTTCCCATGTAGTTGCCGATGCCGGCGTGATTCGAAAGGGATGGTGCCAGATAACTACCAAAGGCGGAGTAAAGTTGAACTGCGATGAACAAACCGAGAAAGAAACCGCACATTGAAATTACTTCTTTCAGCAATCCTTGTTTCCATCCGTGATACGCGGACCATAACACCAAAAGAATAATGGCAAAGTCGATTACTTCCATGGCTGTTTATAGTTTTTGTTTTACTTCAATCTCGTGGAAAGTTTCGATCGTATCACCTTCTTGAATGTCATTGCAATTATTCAGACTGATGCCGCATTCAAAGTTTGTTGCTACTTCTTTGACATCATCTTTAAATCGTTTGAGAGCATTGATTTCTCCTGTAAACTTTACAATGCCATCGCGAATTAGGCGTGCTTTGTCCGAACGGTGTACTTTTCCATCTGTAACGAAAGCTCCGGCAACAGTACCCACTTTTGTGATGTGATAAACTTGGCGAACTTCTATTGTGGCAGTCTGTTCTTCCTTAATAATAGGTTTAAGCATGCCTTCCATCGCTGTTTTTACATCGTGAATAGCGTCATAGATAATGGAGTAGAGGCGAATATCGATACCTTCTTGTTCTGCTTCTTTACGTGCTTGTCCACTCGGACGAACTTGGAATCCAATAATAATGGCTTGTGATGCCGCTGCGAGTGAAATATCGCTTTCAGTAATTTGTCCAACGGCCTTGTGTATCACGTTGACTGCAATTTTTTTGGTAGAAAGTTTAATGAGCGAGTCGCTAAGGGCTTCAACGGAACCGTCTACGTCTCCTTTAACAATCAGATTAAGTTCTTGGAATCCGCCCATGGCAATGCGTTGGCCAATATCTTCAAGAGTAGGACGCTTATTGGTGCGTAGGCTCTGTTCGCGCTGTAGTTGTAAACGTTTGTTGGCTATTTCGCGGGCTTCCTGTTCTGTTTCCATTACGTGGAACGTATCGCCGGCCTGTGGCGCTCCGTTAAAACCGAGTAGGGTGGCAGCTTTTGCAGGACCAACGGTGTCGCGATGTTTGCCTCGTTCGTCGGATAAGTCTTTTATGCGGCCGAAGCAGGTTCCTGCTATCACGTTGTCGCCAATATGCAATGTACCGTTACTTACCAGAATGGTGGCTACATACCCGCGCCCGTTATCCAGGGAGGATTCTATGATTGTTCCTGTTGCTCTGCGGTTTGCATTGGCCTTAAGTTCCAACATATCAGCTTCCAATAGAACTTTTTCCAGTAGTTCGTTAACGCCGATACCTTTCTTTGCAGAGATGTCCTGACTTTGATATTTACCACCCCATTCTTCTATCAGGAAGTTCATGGCTGCCAAACCTTCCTTTATTTTGTCCGGATTAGCATTGGGTTTATCTATTTTGTTAATAGCGAAGACAATTGGCACGTTAGCAGCTACGGCGTGATTGATGGCTTCTTTTGTTTGAGGCATAATGTCGTCGTCAGCTGCGATGATAATGATCGCGATATCGGTAACTTGTGCTCCGCGGGCTCTCATGGCTGTAAATGCCTCATGACCGGGAGTATCGAGGAACGTGATGTGACGCCCGTTTTCCAAGGTAACGTTATAGGCTCCGATGTGCTGCGTAATGCCTCCGGCTTCACCGGCAATGACGTTAGAATTGCGGATGTAGTCGAGCAAGGAGGTCTTTCCATGATCTACGTGGCCCATGATGGTTACAATGGGGTCGCGAGGTTGCAAATCATCTTCGTTATCTGCTTCTTCATGAACAGCTTCCGAAACGGATGCGCTGACATATTCCGTTTTAAAACCGAATTCTTCAGCTACGAGATTAATCGTTTCTGCATTCATGCGTTGATTGATGCTAATCATCATACCGATGCTCATGCAGGTTGAGATAATTTGGGTAACAGAGATATTCATCATACTGGCTAATTCGTTTGCTGTAACGAATTCGGTCAGTTTCAGAACTTTGCTGTCCTTGTTCTCTTCATTCATTCGTTCTTCGTTGGCAACGCGAACTTGATCGCGTTTTTCACGACGATATTTGGCGCTGTTGCTGAAGTTCTTCTTACTTGTTAAGCGGGCTAACGTCTTTTTAATTTCTTTTGCTACATCTTCATCAGAAACCTGAGGTTTATTAAACGGTGCTTGTTGGGGCTGCCTGCGGTTTTTACCTCTTTGGTTTTGCTGATTATTATTGTTGCTATTGTTGTTATTATTACGTTGATTGTTGGTACGTTGGCGCTGGTTGTCTTGGCGCGGTTG
The DNA here is from genome assembly GCA_028709135.1 of Bacteroidaceae bacterium. Taxonomy (GTDB): domain Bacteria; phylum Bacteroidota; class Bacteroidia; order Bacteroidales; family Bacteroidaceae; genus UBA6382. The sequence goes on from JAQVXN010000073.1 coordinate 6,886, forward strand.
CTCAGAAACTTTTTTAGCTTCTGTGTTAATATCAACTTTATTGCCAGATATGCGGTTACGTTTTTTCTTTAAAGCATTTCCCTGCACGGTGTGCTGTTGTTGACGCAATTTTTCTTCGCGTTCTTTGCGCTTTTCTTCTTTCGTCTTTTTGCGCGGGCGCGTGTTTTCGTTAATGCTTGATAAATCAATGCTGCCAAGAACTTTTGGACCACTGATAGTGGGTGCGCCATTCAGGTGGAAAACCCCATCCGAGACGGTTCCAATATTATTTGCGGCAGGTTTTTCTTTGACAGGTTGCGGTTCTGCTTTCTTTGCTGCAGGTTGCTCAATAGGTTTCTCCACGGGTTTTGATTGCGGTTTTTCGGTGAACTTTTCTATAGGTTTTTGTCGCGGCTTTTCTATAGGTTTTTGAACAGGTTTTTCTATGGGTTTCTCTTCAGGTTTTGGCTGTGGCTTTTCAACTGGTTTTTCAACGACAGGTTGGGCCTCTTTAACGAGAACTTTTTCTTCCGGCTTGACTATGGTCTGAGGTGCTTCCGGCTTCACTACGGGTTTTTCCACTGGTTTGGGTACTGTTACAGGTTTTTCTACAGGTTTTTCTGTAGAATGTAGGATCCCTTCTTTTTCTTCAGGGATCGTCTTTTTTTTGGGTGATGTTAGCGGTTCTTCTTTAGTAGTTTTTTCAATAGAATTTGCCGGTTTCCCTACGGCATCCAAATTGATTTTTCCTACAGGTTTCAATTGTGGTTTGATATTATCAGGTATTTCTGTTTTGATTTCCTCAACTACCCTAGCGACAGGAGGGGCTTTCTTTTCCTTTACCTTTTCTGTCTGGCGTTGCGTGATGAGTATATCAGCTTCATTGCGCAAACGTTTGTCTGAACCAAATTCGTCCCTAACTACCTGATATTGTTCGTCTGAAAGTTTGGCGTTCATGTCATTCTTTACGGACAAACCTTTTTTCTCCAGATAGTCAACGACGGTCTGTAGTCCTACATTAAATTCTTTTAAAACCTTGTTCAGTCTAACTCCCATATATTACTCTTTCTCAAATTCTTCGTTCAATATTTTCAAAACATCGTCAATAGTACTTTCTTCCAAGTCTGTTTCTTGAAGAAGCTCTTCTTTGGTTTTTGCCATCACTTCTCGAGCGGTTTTCATTCCGGCGTTCTTGATGGTGTCGATAACCCACTGATCTATTTCGTCTGAAAATTCGTCCAAGTAGATATCATCAGATACTGTGTCGTTTCCTGCTTCCGATTCGCGGAATACGTCGATGGTGTATCCTGTCAACATACAGGCAAGTTTGATATTCATACCCCCGCGGCCGATGGCGAGCGAAACTTCTTCCGGTTTTAGGTAGACTTCGGCTTTGTGATTGGCTTCGTCCAAGTAGATATTGGAGATTTTGGCGGGACTTAGAGCACGCTGAATATAAAGAGACTGATTGGTCGTGAAGTTCACAACGTCGATGTTTTCATTATGAAGCTCTCTGACAATGCCGTGAATACGTCTTCCTTT
>JAQVXN010000074.1 GCA_028709135.1 Bacteroidaceae bacterium
CGCGCGTTTTGCTCGTAATTAGCTTTTCCATCTCTTCTACTTTTGGTAGGCAGAAACCCTCATTGATGGTGGTAGTAATAGTTTTTATGACAGCTCCGCAAGAAATAGCGAAAGCCAAATAGTTAGCATAAAAAGGTTCCGTAATTAAAATTTCGTCACCAGGATTGAGTGTGGACATAAACGCAAACAGTACGGCCTCAGAACCCCCACAAGTGATAATAATATCGTCCGGAGTTACATGTATATTATAGCGTGCATAGAAATCCACCATTTTTTTACGATAGCTCAAAAAACCTTGACTTGGGCTGTATTCCAAGACTTTGCGATCAACACTTCTGATTGCCTCAAGTGCAGCTTTAGGTGTTGGAAGGTCTGGCTGACCAATATTCAAATGGTAAATATGAACGCCTTTTTCTTCGGCCTGTGCAGCCAAAGGCGCCAATTTACGTATAGGAGATTGAGGCATATTCAAGCCTCTCTGTGAAATCTGCGGCATAGTTACTATTGTATAAACTTGTTGAGAAATGAGCTTATTCTGTTTTTTGCAACCTATTGCCAAAAATCTTTGTTCCTACGCGTACCATGGTACTACCTTCTTGTACAGCAATTGTATAATCGCTGCTCATTCCCCATGAACGCTGGCAAAAATGCTCATCATGCTCAAAATATTGTTGCTTCATTTCATTGAAAAAATTCCACACACTATGAAATTCTTGATGAATTTGGGCTTCGTCCGGAACATTTGATGCCATACACATCAATCCGTCAATTCGAACATTTTCTAATTTTTTCCAATTTTCATTTTTCAACATTTGCCGACACTCTTCAAAATTGAAACCGAATTTTGTTTCTTCCTTTGCTACATGAATTTGTAGTAGGCAAGGAATAACACGACCTATCTTTTGTGCGTGCTGATTAATGTCAGAAAGAAGTTCAAAACTGTCAACAGCGTGAATCATGCTTACAAATGGAACGATATATTTTATTTTGTTTCGCTGAAGATGACCAATAAAATGCCATTGAATATCTTTTGGTAGATTTTCATATTTACGTCGAAGCTCCTGTACAATGTTTTCTCCGAATATTCTTTGGCCTGCTGCATACGCATCTTCTACGTCCGCCTCAGGATGAAATTTCGAAACAGCTATCAAGGTGACAGTTGCCGGCAATATTGATTTTACTTGATTTAATCGCTCGCGAATATCCATTTGCTAATTATATTATTCCACCTCCTTATAAGGATACACGTCAACTATGGCTGTTTCTGCGACAGAAAGAATATTATAGTCTGTCATAGATGTTTTCATTCCTTCTTCTAAATGATGCAATGCAGTTTTAATGTTAATCGCTTTTACTAAAATCAAATTTGTGGCTTTTTTTTCTTTCCCACTTTTTTCGTCTACGAGGATAAAACTCAATTTGCATTTATACCATTTGTCATCTTCCTCTTTAGGACTGTTAAAAAGTTCTGCTACCTTAATTCTTCTGATGTCATCAACCTGAAATTCTCCACGAATAAAAGGTGCCAACTCCTTGTTCATCCGTTTTTCGGCTTCTGTGAAACTCATTGCATCCACTAAGTAAGGTTCAACAACTTTCTTTTGCAGACCATTTTCAAGGGTCTTGTCATATTTTATTTTACACTCAAACCAATTGTACATATTTCTTTCTTTTCTAATTTCAGACTACAAAACTACTACTTTTTTAGCTTTATCGAGTATTTAGAAATGAAATTTACTTCATAAACAGGGTATGATTTCTCTTTCTGTCTTGTTTTTAACAAAAGGCAACACGATAGACATTTTGTCCGCGTGTTGCCTTTCTATTGTGTAGATATCTAAATTATACGATATATTGAGAACTGATGGATTCGTTGTTTTCTACTCTGCGGATGGTTTCAGCAAAGATATCAGCTACAGAAATTTGTTTGACTTTTGTGCTTTTTTTATCATACGGAATAGAGTCAGTGAAGACCATTTCTTCCAAAACAGAATCTTCAATGCGCTGTGTAGCAGGTCCTGACATTACACAGTGAGAAGCTATGGCACGAACTGTTGTAGCTCCTTTGTCTTTCATGAGTTTAGCTGCTTTTGTAATGGAACCTGCAGTGTCAACCATATCATCTATCAGAACAACATTTTTACCACTTACATCTCCAATTACCTGCATGGCAGCTACTTCATTTGCTTTTTCTCTACTTTTATTGCAGAGTACCAACGGGCAATGTAAATATTTCGCATAAGTATTGGCGCGTTTAGAACCACCCACATCTGGTGTTGCAATACAGAGGTTCTCCAAATTGAGACTTTTAATATAGGGCAACATAATACTGGAGGCATACAAATGGTCTACAGGAACATTGAAAAAGCCCTGTTCTTGGTCGGCATGTAAATCCATCGTTATTAACCGGTCAATGCCGGCTACACTTAATAGGTCCGCTACAAGTTTGGCACCAATAGAAACGCGCGGTTTATCCTTACGATCTTGACGTGCCCAACCAAAGTAGGGGATTACTGCAATAATGTGGTGTGCTGAAGCTCTCTTGGCTGCATCAATCATCAGGAGAAGCTCCATCAGGTTATCTGAGTTTGGAAAAGTAGATTGCACCAAAAATACATCGTGTCCGCGGATAGATTCTTCATAAGATACTGAAAATTCTCCATCTGCAAAGTGCGTGATTAGAAGATTTCCCATGGGGCAACCCAAACTCTTACAAATTTTTTCTGTCAGATACTTGGACTTGGTTCCCGAAAAAACCATAAATGATGACTCGTTGCTCATTGTTAATATGCTATTTGTTTTAAAATTTATTCTGTCGCTTTTCGTAATGCTCTAAAATGGGTTATCAATTCCTTATAATCCTGGACCGAATGTAGGTCAAAACGATTCCAAATATCGTCACTCACTACAACTCCTCCAAAACCAAAATTTTTCAACTTATTAATTGTATCTACGGTAATATTACCCGCAGCCATAACTTTTCGATCAATGAGATTTTCTTCGGCAGCTTTCTCCAGTGAATCAATGGAAAAACGCTCAACATCAGGAAGCACCACATAGCTACATGCTCCCTTACGCCGTGAAACGTCATCCAGCGTGCGGCAAGTACAACTCAAACTACCCGTAAACACTTTTGGTATATTGGTTTCATCTTTACTCAGATGGATTCCTTTAAGTCCATATTCTTCCTTTAAATAGAAGTTCTGGTGGACGACGATATTTTTATGAAATTTCTCTGGAATCAGCGTCAGTAATCTTTCAGAGTATACCGGTTCGGAATTAGGCTTTTTCAAATGAAGCACTTCCAATCCTTCTTCGAAGAGCAATGTCAGTATCTGATGTTCTTCGATGAAAAAATCCGGTTTGGACAACAATATCAGTTGCATTTTATTTTTCTACTGCGTCTTGACGGTGCAAAATTAGCTAAATATAATGTTAAAAAAAAGTTTCAAGTAGTTTTTTCGTCATTTCCGCTCTTTTCTCTTTCCGGAAGCACATATTTTATGTTCTGCTCGCGGTGACAAACGTTCACTTCTACGCCATATTTTTCATTTAGATGACTAGCCAAGTGTTCTGCTGAATATACGCTACGATGCTGCCCTCCGGTACATCCAAAACAAAACATCAAGTCTGTAAAGCCTCGTTGCAAATAACGTTCTACATGCATGTCCGCCAGCTCATATACATGTTCCAGAAAACGAAGAATTTCTCCGTCATTTTCTAAAAAACGAATAACAGGTTCATCTCTTCCTGTAAGATTTTTATAAGGTTCATAACGTCCCGGGTTATGCGTACTACGACAATCAAACACATAGCCGCCACCATTTCCACTCGAATCTTGTGGAATTCCTTTCCGATAACTGAAACTATATACTCTTATTGTTAGTTTCCCTTTGTTATCATATTTTGAAAACGTTGGCTTTCCGTCAATAGGATTTGGTTTATAAACTTCAGTCTCAGTTGTTTTAAATCCGTCTTTACGATCTTTAATCTCTTCGCGTTCCTGAAATTGTGGAAGTTCTGTAATTCTTTGCAAAATGTTTTGCAGAAATGGATAAGGACAATAGCCATTGTTTAAAGCATCACGCAGATTGTCAATAGCCGGAGGAATACTGTTAATAAAATATTGTTTCTTTTCAAAATATCCTCGAAATCCATAAGCTCCCAAAACTTGTAAGAGTCGGAAAAGTACAAATAGGTGTAAGTTTGTCCGGAAAGTAGCCTCTTTAATTTCTGCATGTTGGCGATACGATTCAAGATAGGCTTCAATCAGTTCGTCTCGAAGACTTTGTGGATAGCGAGCGGAAGCCTGCCAAAGGAAAGAAACCACATCATATTCAACGGGACCCTGCCGACCACCTTGATAGTCAATGAAACACGGCTCTTCATCGTCGGAAAGGATTACATTGCGTGCTTGAAAATCACGATACATAAATGTTTGTCCGTAATCGATAGTCAAATCTTTGGCCAATAACTGAAATACGGCTTCCAGTTTCAATTCATTGAAGTCTACGTCCAGAGGTTTTAAAAAACAGTATTTGAAATAATTCAAATCAAAAAGTACACTGTTTCTGTCAAAGTCAGGTTGAGGATAACAACGATTGAAATCCAGTCCATGCCCACCACGAAGTTGAATTTCTGGTAGTTTTATAATGGTACGTCTTAATAACTCTTTTTCTTTTAGATTATACCGTCCTCCTGCATTCCTGCCGTCAGCCAAAGCCTGATAAAGAGAGGTCTGACCCAAATCACTTTGTAAATAACATTCGTAGTCTTCAGATACTTTCAGAATTTTTGGCACCGGTAAATTACGTCGACCGAACTCTGTGGTAAGGTAGATGAAAGTTTGAGTTTCTTCTGCCGATGAATCATAAACGCCAATAACGGAACGTGGTTCTACTCCTGTTGGTGCAAAAAGTCTGAAATATTGTCGATTACTTCCTCCGCTTTGAATCTCTTCAATTCTTTGAGGCTTTATGCCGGCCCACTCCTTATATAATAATGCTAATTTCTGCATACGTGTTTTTTTCGATTATTGATATTCATCAGATGAACAGCAACGAGTGCAGCTGTCTCCGTGCGCAAGCGGCTTTCACCCAGACTAATCGGAGTGTAGCCTGCATCCAATGCTGCCCTTACTTCATCCACACTGAAATCACCCTCTGGACCGACCATAACGAGCGTATCTTCTTGACTGCCTTTAAGCGCATCTAAGAGGAAAGGTCTACCATCCGGATTGAGGTCCGCTTGTTCATAACAGTGGGCAATAAACTTTCGTCCTGCAAAAGGTTGCCGAATGAATTCTGAAAATTTTGTTATCCCATCTAACTGAGGAATATTTAATTTATGACTTTGTTTAACGCCTGAAAGGAGTATTCGCTCCATTCTCTCCAAATTTACTACTCTGCGTTCTGAGAAAACACAATCAAGTAATGTGAGGCGATCAAATCCAATTTCTGTAGCTTTTTCTGCCAGCCATTCTGTGCGATCAATACTTTTTGTTGGTGCAACTGCCAAATGTAGCAAACCGTTCCATGGTTGCAACTCCTGTATGCAATTAATAATTTGGAAATTACAATCCTTAGAGTCTGCTTTAATGATTGTTGCAGTATAAAGATGCCCTTTACCGTCAGTTAAAAAAATTTCATCACCAACTTTAAGGCGGAGCACGCGTAGAGCATGTTTGGCTTCATCATCCGGCAAACGGTTATTTTTTGCAGCATCGGGAGCAAAGAAAAATCTCACTTCCTTCATATTCTTCGTTTAATTTCGTCACGCAAGTGCGAAGCAAGCTCATAATCTTCATCCTTAATAGCCTTGTCTAAGGCTTCTTGAAGCATTTCTATTGTCAATGTATTTAGAGGTACGGATATCAAGCCGTTTCCCTTTGGACGAACATATTGTTTTTCCATTAAACTGCGAACAATATAAATTGAACTGCGTTGGGACAAAGCCAAAATCAAAGCTTGTATAGCTTGTATTTGAAATGTTCGGCTAACACCATTTTGCAGTAGATGTACTTCTGCCAGATAATTTCCTAATGCTACTTCGTTAATAATAACTTCTTCCACGATGACGTCAAGGGCTGCTGTCAGACTTTTGATTGTTTGCGTCCACGTAGCATGATTGGTTTCTTCCGTATCGATTACTGCCAGAACATCTTCAGCTTCCCTCTTAGTAAGAGGCATAGGTAGCTGTCTGACACCAGACTTCTCACTAAGTATCATAATAAACTCATTCGATTTTGAATCAATCTTAGAGATTACTCTAACTTTAAGTGCTATTTTATCTTCCGGTCTAATCATTCTTTTTTGCTCTGCGTACTGCAAAAATAACGTTTTTTTTTAAGCTGTAAATACTATCAGTGTACAAAAAATATTATCGCTCCTCGATTTCTTATTGTTTATCAGATACTAGGTCTTTATTTCCTAAAAGTGATTTTCTTATTTTGTTCTTCCAAAATGGTGGCAGATGAAGTTTTTACATGTAATTTCCTATTCATATATGGTTTGTTAAATGAACTGACTGACAGAATATGAGTTTAGCAAGAGATTGTACGGTTCTCCGTATCAATTTGTAAATGAGATATTTAATGCTCCAATTATATTTTCTATTTTTAAAAACAGTATTTTATAAGTCCGAACTTTAACCCGTCAAAAACATTTTACCTTCGTAGCCCTTTGATGCACTTGATACATTTTATATTTGGCTGAAATTCTATCAGAATATAGTGTCTTGATGAAATATTGCTTCTCATGTTATGTGACGCGGTGCGTTTCTTTTGTGACGCGACGCGTTTTTTTCATGACGCACTGCGTTTCTTTTGTGACGCATCGCGTCATAAACTTTTATTGAGCATGTGAAAATTTGAAAAACACGATCGAATTATTTGGAAGCAACAAGTTTATTTTACGGTCTGTATTTTCACAAAATGGGAACTATGATAAACAACAGCCCCAGAGCCAATTTGAATTTTTCTTCCCCTAAACTTCCATTCTTTAAACCTTTCAGTTCATTTTGCTCTGGCCTGTTAACTCTAGGTAAGAGTGCAGACAAAACTATACTTATCTTTTCTGCTAATTATTATGCACTTCATCATCGGCTTTTTTATAGAATATAGATACACTTTTCCAGATTTACTCAAAAAACAGTATCTTTGCCTCAATAAATTCAAATTGCAGAAATGAAAGCCATGATATTTGCAGCAGGATTGGGAACCCGCTTGCAACAACTTACTGCCCATTGTCCTAAAGCCCTTGTAGAAGTAAACCATACTCCGCTTTTATATCTTGTGCTTGATAAATTACGCTTATCCGGATTTAACGATATCGTGATTAATGTACATCATTTTCCTGATCAGATTATTGATGCTGTGCAAGCTTATCACTATGCTTCCGAAATGCATCTTCAGATTAGTGACGAACGAGAAGAACTACTCAATACCGGAGGTGGGCTAAAAAAAGCTTTTCCTTTATTTCTGCAAAACAAGAATAATGAACCCGTCTTAATTCATAATGTGGACATATTGAGTGATGCGGATTTGAATGCTCTTTATGGTAGTCTACAAAATGATGACGCTCAATTGTTGGTGAGTGAACGACAAACGAGTCGTTATTTTCTTTTCAACGATGAGATGCGCTTGGTAGGGTGGACTAATATTCAAACAGGAGAAACACGTTCGCCCTATCCAAATATGGATATAACAAAATGTAAAAGATTGGCATTCACAGGTATTCATGTAGTGAGGCGCTCAATTTATCAAGCAATGAAGGACTATACTGACAGTTTTGGCATTACGGATTTCTATATAAAGGAATGCATACGTTTAAAAATTAAAGGATTTATTCAACCAGATCTCCATATTCTTGATGTAGGAAAACCTGATACTATCTTACAGGCTCCCCAATTTATCAAGGAGTTTTGTTAATAAAACCGTGATTTACTATGAAATTTTTTCGTTTAATTCTTCTGGGATTCTATTTGATGTTTTCTATAGCTGGTTTCTGTCAACTTAAATGGCATAACCCCCTTAAAGAAGTTGAATCGGTGATTCAAAATCAGGGTTTTACTTCGGAGATCGGCCACACATTCAATAGGTTGCCCTCACGAGCTCAACCCGTAATATCCAGTCATCTCTGGAGTCTTTCGCAAGATGCTGCCGGTTTGGCTATTTACTTTCAGACGGATGCACCGGAACTGGAAATTCGTTATGCCATCAAAGGACCGTTGTCTATGGAACATATGCCCGCAACCGGCGTATCAGGTATTGACCTCTATCAAAAAGATCGACAAGGTGGATCACACTATTG
>JAQVXN010000075.1 GCA_028709135.1 Bacteroidaceae bacterium
CACTCTTTATTAAAAAAATACAGGCAAAACTCAACAACAGACCCAGACTTAAGCTCAATTTCTCTTCTCCTAAAATTCAATTCTTCAAACATTTCTCCTAATTTTGCACTTGCTCGTTGACTCTGCGCTCAACAACAGATCCAGACTTAAGCTCAATTTCTCTTCTCCTAAAATTCAATTCTTCAAACATTTCTCCTAATTTTGCACTTGCTCGTTGACTCTGCGAAATAGGAAAAACTATTCCATTAGAGAAAGTTTGAAGGTATCAAGTCCTAGTATTCCGAAAAAAGTTTTTATAAAAGTGGACAAAATCGATTAGGATAAACGCTGTTTTTATTATAAACGATGACTTTTCTGGCTTTGCAGCTTTAAATTAACAATGTTTAATCTAAAATGCATACAAATGTATGCAAAATTGTTCGTTTTTGTGATGCAATGTAGAAAGATTTCTTTATAGTTTTGCAGAAACTAAATCAATATACAATGAAAAATATGCAGAACACAATTACTATCATGCTTCCCGCCTATAATTCCGAGAAGACCATTGCAGCATGTATAGACAGTATTTTGTGTCAGACGTTTACAGATTTTGAATTGCTTATTGCAGATGATGGTTCTACTGACGATACCTTGAAAATTGTAGAGAGCTATCAGGATAGTAGAATTCGGATACTCCGCTTAAAACATGATTTTATTCATACCTTGAACACATTGTTAGATGAGGCAAAGGGAAGATACGTAGCCCGAATGGATGCTGATGATGTAATGTTGTCGAACCGTCTTCAAGTTGAATTTGATTATTTGGAACAGCATCCGGATGTGGATGTTGTTGGTGGTAATTGGGAAATGTTTGGTTTGCAAAATAATTGGACAAAGGTAGCTGAAAAAGTTTCATTGTTAAATATGTTGGAGACCTGTTGTGTCTGCAATTCTACCGTATTAATGAGACAGAGCGTGTTGCAAAAATATCAGATTCGATACGAGCAAGCCTACATTTATTCCGAAGATTACCGTTTTTTGGTGGAATTACTTAAAATGGGAGTACTTATTCGGAATATATCCCAAGTAATAGGAAAACATTTAATTTCTGAAGAACAGATTACTTATAAACATAAAAAGGAACAAGAAAAAGCTTCGGAACGCATCAGAGATGATATTGTAAGATGGACGAAAGCTCGTGAAGATGAGGTAAAAATGGATTTTACAGTATTGCCCGAAAGCCGAAATAAGTTAAGTGTGGTGATTGCTTTTCTGAATGAGCGCGAGGAAGTAGCTCGCACGGTTCGTTCGGTACGTGAAACAGTAGGAGATCAGGTGGAAGTCATTGTTATTAACGACCATTCGGACGATGGCTATGATTATGAGACAGATTTGAAAGGGTTAGGCGTTCATTATTATTTCAACAAGTTCCGTATTGGAGCTGCAGCTTCCAAGGAAAAGGGTGTCCAAATCAGTAGCACACCATATTTTATCCTATTGGATGCGCACATGAGGTTTTATGATCATGAATGGGTAAATAGAATCGTGAGTGTATTGGACAAAAACAGTCAACAATTATTATGTAGCCAAACAAAAGTACTGTCAAAGAAAGTGAACGGAACTGTAGAAGGGAAAGACAGCGGGGTATATGGAGCTTATGTGCAATTTGCCCCTACAGATTATATCCCAAATGTACAATGGAATACAGGTAATATTGTTAATTGTCTTGACAATGATCAAATTCCAGCTGTATTGGGAGCCGGTTATAGTTCAAGTAAAGTCTATTGGAACAAACTCAAAGGTTTACAAGGCTTAATACAGTACGGAAGTGAAGAGGCATACATCAGCATTAAAGCTTGGTTGGAAGGTGGAGGCTGCCGGCTATTGAATGATGTGGTTATTGGTCACATATACAGAGATAAGGCGCCTTATCAAAAATTGAGATTAGCAAGTATTTATAATTATATTGTAATTGATGAAGTTCTTTTACCTACATCGGAATGCTCTCGAGCGCATGCTGTAGCGATTATTAAAGGGCCTGATCAGTATGAAAAGTTGTCCTGCTATGTAAATGCTTATAAAGAAGAATTGTCATCTTTGAAAAATTATTATACAAAAACATTTATAGCGCATGATTTCGAGTTTATTCGAAGAATAAATGATATAGTTCCATTAGAACAAGTTGTGCTTGTTAAAGAAGAAAGGAGACGATTGAAAAAAGTGGTCGCAAAAATATTTGAAACAGCAAGAACGAGTGAACAGATTGGTCTGTTTGATGGCAATTGTGGCAAGATGCTTGTAGCGGCACTTTATGCAGAACTAACGGGAGACCAAACAGCAGACACCTTTGCATCAGAAATGTTGTCCGATGTGTTGATCTCATTGTACAATGAAGTTCCTGTTACGTTTGCCAATGGAATTTGTGGTGTAGGTTGGTCTCTTATTTATTTAGTCCGTCATAATTTGTTGGAGGACAACTTGGATCGGGAACTTACAGATATTGATAGGTTGGTTATGGAACGTGATGTGTTGCGAATGGAAGATAGAAGTTTACTTACGGGTGCCGGTGGTATTCTGTGTTATGTAGTAACTCGTTTTGGTATGAAGCAAAAATTGTCGGATTTTGTATTTGATAAAGAGTATTTGGAGTCTTTAAATCAAATGGCAGAAAAGATAATAGCAGAAGAGAACAGAGATTTCCGACTTCTAAATTTTGCTTTACAATATGTACAATGTATGAAAGGAGAATGGGTTATTTTGCCTCCTCAATTAGAAGATATCATGGATTTTACCATGTTTTTACCTAAAGAAGAAATCTATCAAAAAGAAGGCTTGCGTGGTCGTGCAGGTTTTGCTTTATTCCTGATAGATCGTCTTGAAAAAATAAAAAGATGTCGTCCATTTTTGTTTAACAATAAAAATAAATTAACTGATGAAGAAAAGTAAATACACGATATTCATACCAGTTGGCAGCCGCAGTATTCTGTTTAATTGTCGTACTGATGAACTTATTCAAGTAGAAAAACGTCTCTCTGATCTGTATCAGAAAAATGCAAATGATCTCAAAGTGATAAAAGAATTAGCTCCGGAATTTTATACTTATCTTTGCGATAAAGGGTTTATAGTAGAAAATGATATAGATGAGACGCAATTGATATTGAATAACTGGAAGAAAGAAGATGAGCTTGGTACAGAACTCGGTATAACAATCAATCCAACCATGAGTTGTAATTTGCGTTGCTGGTATTGTTACGAAGAGCATCGCGAGAGCACATTTATGAATCATACAATATTTGAAGCTATCATAAAATATTTGCATAATCAAGTCAAGAGTAAAGAATATAAGCATATTAATATTTCTTTTTTTGGAGGAGAGCCTCTATTGTCTTTTGAAGATACGGTAAAACCGTTAATGAAAGCAGCGAAAACTATGGAAACCAAAGATATTTATTTTTCTTGGCATTTTACTACGAATGCTACGTTATTGACTCAGGAAATAGCAAGATGGTTGAAACCATTTAATCCGTCATTCCAAATTACTATAGACGGCGACGAAAAGATCCATAATATGGTTAAAAAGCCAATCGACGGAATGAAAACGTATCGATTGACGTTGGAACACATTCAAATGTTGTTGGATATGCAGTTAAAAGTGGGAATCCGTTTTAATTATACCGCCAAAACGATAGAACGTTTTATTGATGTCTTATCAGATATTAAAACATTTACAGTAGAAGAGAAAAAACGTTGTAATGTCAGCTTTCATCGAATATGGCAGGATAATAAGGTGCCTTATGCAGAAGTAAAAAAAGTTTTGTTACCAATAGAAGAAGCTTTTAGAAAAGAAGGCTTTTTCGTAATCAGCGAGACCTCTCGACAAGTTGGGCGTTGTTACGGTGATGTTGAAAATAGTGTGGTAATTAATTATAATGGACAAATTTATAAATGTACTGCTCGTGAGTTTGACGAAGAGCATAGTGAAGGCCTGCTTCAACCGGATGGTATGATCGCGTGGAATGAACGGCATGTAGATCGGTTGTCGGTACGTTATGGAAATAAAACGTGTCGTCAATGTATATTATTTTTTCTTTGTCATGGTGGATGTAGCCAGAATAAATTGGAATCTTTAAATCGAAATGGTTGTATTAGAGGCTATTCTGAAAAGGAGAAAACGGACTACATTAATCAACGTATTAAAGACATTTATTTGGAGCAATCAAGAAAGGAGGAAAAGAAGTTATAGTTTTGATTATTTAGTAAAAATGAGAGTTGTAAACATATATTTAATTAAAAATTAAGACAAATGAAAAAAATATTAATTAGCAGTCCATTGGCTGATGTATTATTGGAAATCAAACCATTGGAAGAGGATTCAGAAGGACTTCTCCGGGGTGGTTTTGCTGGGTTATCAGGTGTAAAGAGTAATCCGTCAAATGGTGGCTGTACAAATACAGACTGTATGAACAATACCTGCAGTAATCCCCGTTGTATTAATACAGGATGTAATAATCCAGGATGTACCAATAATCAGTGTTCAAATGAACCATCAACATCTTCATCTTCAGGAGGACAACCAGTACCTAAAGCAATTGGACTAATGATTTAAAATTATTAATTTGTATGCTGTGTTTGTATATACAGATGCAGCATACATTGATATGTAGTAATAATTAATGAAAATATGGAATATTCAAAAATGTAAAAAAAATACAATATTATGTATTTTGCTATTTATTAATATAATGGTTAATGCAAGAGATTTCTATTGCAGTGGTAAAATTATGGACTCTGTCACGCATGAAGGAGTTCCGGGAACAATTGTATATATTATGAACCAGGATAGTGTGGTTTTGGATTCTATGTATTCAACTCGTGAGTTTCAAAATTTCATATTACGTTCACAATTTATTTTTAAAGTAAAAGGGAATGGAATTTATATATTATGGTTTAGAAATAAAGATTATCAAGATAGTTATCAAACTGTCAATTTAAAATTTAATCCCAAAAGAGGTATATATAGTCAATTTATTGATGATGTGTTTTTAATAAAGAAAAAGAAAGTGCATCAGATAGGCAATGCAGTAATTAAAGCTACTCGTTTGAAGATGTATTATAAAGGCGACACGTTAGTTTATGATGCGGATGCTTTTAATCTATCCAAAGGTTCCACGTTAAGCAACTTGCTGGAAGAAATGCCCGGCGTTGTATTAAAGGAAGATGGGCGCATTTTTGTAAATGGTCGTTATGTGGATGAATTATTATTGAATAGTCGAGATTTTTTTGGTCGGGACCGAAAAATAATGTTTGAGAATATCCCCTCGTATATTGTAAGGGATATTAAAATTTACGAAAAGAGGTCTATTATGGATCTTGGAAAAGACAAATTGCCTTTAGTAATGAATGTCGAGTTGAAAAAAGAATATCGTATCGGTTGGATAAATAATTTGGATTTGGCGAGTGGAACGAATGATCGCTATTTGGAAAAATTATTTTCGATGAGATATTCTGATCATTCTAAGCTAGTAACCTTTGTTAATTTCAATAATGTGAATGACCAACGTAAGCCAGGAGAAAGTGTCAGCTCAAATTGGCAGCCTTTAGAGCAAATTAGTGGTGGTAGTCAGAAAAATCTAAAAGTTGGTGTTGATTATGATGTTTACGAGCGTAAAAATCGTTATAATTATCATACAAGCAATTTGCTAAATACTAACAGAACATCATTAATAGCGCAACAATCTACTCATACGTTTCTCACAAAGGGAGATCTATTTAGTCTTAATCTAAAAAATACTCTCTCTCATTTTACAAATTGGTCTACAAAAAATATGTTGGCAATTAATTCTATTGAGAAATTAGTCTGTATTATTGATCTTAATATGGAATATAAAACATTTGATTCGCGTTATAATATTTCGAATGTAACACTTGATGTTTCTCCCGATAGTTTAAAACAAATAACTTCCATAGATCAAGTTTCAATGATATTACCAACTAGTCGATGGTATAATCATATTTTGAATAGAATGTTAAATGAAGATTATAGTAGAGGTTACCTTTTTGATACGAATGAAGATATATCAAGAGACTATTCTCCATGGAAGCAATTTAATGATTGCTTTAATTGTATAATAGATTGGGATTATAATAAACAAAATAATACGGCATATAGTCTCAATAGAATTGAATACCCTGCAAATGGTAAAGAAATAGATTTCAGACACAACTATATCCGGACTCCAGTAAAAAATTATAAAGTAGGCATGAATATAAATTATAATATGGTATTTGAGTCGAATGAAATCTATTACTCATATCAATATAATCATTCGTATGATTCATCAGACAGATGTTTGTTCAGATTAGATAAATTGTCACAAAAGAACCAGCTAGAGTACCTTCCATCTACTTATGATTCATTGCAATCTGTTATGGATGCTCGGAATAGTTATTATTCTGAAACGCGAAATGATAAGCACCAAATTGAACTTAAGTTTTCAGGAAAGAAAGAGCAGGATAAGGGAACATTTGACTATATGTTGATTTTTCCATTTAGTTTAAACTATGATTATTTGAATTATCATCGAAATGAATTGGATACAATTGCTTCGCGTCACATTGCTTTTATTACTCCAACTTTTAACTTGGAGTGGAAAACAAAAGAGAATGGAACCTCTTTAGGAGTGAATTACAACATCAATCATTCTGTTCCTTCTTTATTTTATCGTATGCGGGTACGCGATGATGTAAATCCTCTTGATATATCGATAAATAATCCCAATTTAAAAAATACGGTTATTCATCATACGACTTTTTCTTATAATTATCATAAAGACAAGAAGTATCAAAACCTTAGTGCAATTATTGATTATACAGTTATAAAGGATGCAATTGCTATGGGGGTTATTTTTGATGAAAAAACAGGAATTAGACAAACTCGTCCGGATAATGTAGAGGGTAATTGGAATATTGATTTTCGCACAAATTTTAGTAGAGCATACTTTAAAAACAACAATTTGTCTATAGATTCACATATAGGTTTAAATTACCAACACAGCGTGGATTTGACGGGAACAACAGATGGACTCGGCGTGGAGCGCAGTGTGGTGCATAATGTGAATTTGAACGAGGAGTTTGGATTGAATTATAAGATAGGTCAGAATAAAGTAGGATTGAAAGGCAAAGTGGCTTGGTCAGACATTACGAGTGGACGAGCAAACTTCCAAAACATGAACGTATGGGACTTTCAGTATGGAGTGACGGAACTGTGGAATTTGCCGTTAAAACTACAATTGAGTACGGATTTGACGATGTTCAGTCGTCGCGGTTATGAACTGAAGTCGATGAACACGAACGATTTGGTCTGGAATGCGCGTTTGAGTCGGACGTTCCTGAACGGGAATTTGACGTGTTTTGTGGATGGCTTTGACATTCTGGGAAAATTATCGAACATCTATCGTTCTGTGAATGCGCAAGGCAGGACGGAAACGCGTTACAATGTGGTGCCGCGTTATGTCATGCTGCATGTGATTTATCGTTTGAATGTGCAACCCAAGAAGAATAAATAAGAGAAAAATCCAAAATCGTAGTTTGACTAGTCGGGTGAAAATGGAAATAACAAATGTTTAAATCAATTAAAATTGAAACATGTAATAAATGGACTTGTTATTACTTTAAGTTGAAGCACAATTAATTATAAATGAGCATACAGATGAGACGTGCTAATATTATAATACTTATGCTGGTAACAGTAATTTCATGTTTTGCAAAAGAATCTGTGAAATATCGGATAATAGGTCTTACATTTCAGTCAGTTACCAGAAAGCCAATGGATGGTGTGAAAATTTTTTTGATGCGAAGTGACAGTACGATATTGGATACAGTAGAATCTAAAATATCGAACATGAATGGAGCTAATAGGTCTTGGTTTGAGTTTGATGGAATCGAAGAAGGAAATTATATTTTGAAATTGAGTAAGATTGGTTTTGAAACACAAATGAGCAATGTCAAGATTAAGAAGTCAAAGGAAGATTTGGTGGATTTGCCATATTTTTTTCTAAAACCTGAAACAAGAAGGAATGATCGAATACTGAATGGTGCCGTAGTACGTGCTACTCGCATCAAGATGATTCATAAAGGAGATACGATTGTTTATGATGCGGATGCTTTCAATTTGGCAAAAGGTAGTATGTTGGATGCGCTAATTGAAGAATTACCAGGAGTGCAGTTGAAAGATGATGGGCGCATTTTGATTAATGGTCG
>JAQVXN010000076.1 GCA_028709135.1 Bacteroidaceae bacterium
GGATTTGACACAATGGCATCGAAAGGTTTTTCATTGCCATATTGTGGATTTATGAGGGTGTCTCCCAATGCTATATCAAACTTGTCGTAATTGATGTTGTGTAAAAACATGTTCATACGTGCCAAGTTGTAGGTTGTGCGATTAATTTCCTGTCCGAAAAAGCCTTCTTCTATCAAATGTTCTTCAAACTGCTTCTTTGCTTGCAGTAGTAGGGAGCCTGAACCACAGGCGGGGTCATATATCTTGTTGACTGTCTTTTGGTTGTGTAAAGCCAACTCCGCAATGAGTTTTGAAACATTTTGTGGAGTAAAGAATTCGCCCCCGGATTTTCCTGCATTGGCGGCGTAATTGGAAATCAAAAACTCGTAGGCGTCGCCAAAAAGGTCTATCTCGTTATCTTCAAAATTTCCGAAGTTTAGGCTTTCCACTCCCTTGATGACGGCAGCTAATCGTTTATTTTTCTCTTCCACTGTGTTGCCCAAACGATTGCTTGTGGTATCAAAGTCCGCAAAAAGCCCCTTGATGTCATGCTCAGACAAATAGCCATTAGCCGAACTTTCTATTGCATCGAAGATGAAAGCCAAATCTGCATTCAGATTGGGATTTGTATTGGCATTCTTTGCGATATTCACAAAAAGCTGACTCGGATAAATGAAATACCCTTTTGTTTTGGTGGCGTCATCTTTTATTTCAGGTGTGATAACATCATCAGACATATTTGCATATTTGATACTCTCGTCATCACCTTCAATGTAATTGGTGAAATTCTCACTGATGAATCTATAAAAAAGCGTTCCTAAGACAAACTGCTTAAAATCCCAACCATCAACAGCACCACGTACCTCGTTGGCAATTTTCCATATAGTGGATTTCAACACATCCCGTTGTACTGTACTTGTCATTTTTTACTGAATTTCATTTCTTAATATTAGTCTACAAAGATACGGACATATTGAGATTAAAACGAAAAAAATCGTTACTTTAACATTGTTGAAAGAAAGTCTAGAATCAACACGCAGAGTCAACGAGCAAGTGCAAAATTAGGAGAAATGTTTGAAGTCTAGAATCAACAGGCAAGTGCAAAATTAGCTGAAATGTTTAGAGAAGAACTATTTTGAGAAGGAAAAAATCAAATTAGAGCTATAAGCATCATTTATGATAGGCCAGATGGCCTTTTCATGCTAATAAATAATCGCTGCAATCCCACAAAAATCGCATCGCGGTGAAAAGCATAAAAGAATAGGCACTCGTTTCCAAATTTTACTTTCTTGCTATACTATATAAAGGTTCGCTCGGGGGCCCAATAAGGGTTTTAGGTGAATCCTACTTGTTCAAAAAAAATGATTGTACGACTTACGTCAAGATTTCTTTGTTTCATTTCAAAATATGTTTGTTGCAGTTTTGACGAATGGCCTCATCGTTTTAACAAGAGGCCTCACAGTTTTTACAAATGCAAACTTGTGAGAGGGCCTCACGAATATATATTCTCACTAGGTGTTTTTTGAAAATTTCCCCCCATGAATTTTAAAAGTACGTGGCACGTGTCACTTTTCGTTGTAACTTATTTTGTTTGAATATTTTATGACAGTGCCACATCAGTGCCACCAGTGCCACGTAAATTCTTAAATAGTGTAAAATAGACGAGCGTTTTTAACTTAATATACTGTGAATGTGCATTTTAATTTTTACACGCGGAATGCGCCTTTTCCCCCATTTTTGGGCCTTTTTGGGCAAAAATGCCAATCGCTCATAAATTGAACGGAAAAAGTAGGGCATTTTAGGCCCATTTTTACTGTTTTGGAAAATTCTAAATGCACTTTTCGGCATTTTTTCGTGCAAAAAATGTAAATTCAAACAAAATATTCGGAAACTATACGTTTATAAAATCTCCTTCAAACAATCTATTTTTTTACGCTGAAAAATAAAAAATAAAGCGAAAGAAAGCCTTTTCCAAAAGGAAAAAGTATAAGTTTTTTGATTTTTTTGTGGGGAAATGGTAAATAATTTTTTCTATAAATATTTCTCTAAAAAAACGTCATGTTGATTTTTTTTGTAAGTTTGCAAAATGTTAATCTTAAATAATTTATAGATATGAAAAGGAATTTACTGATTTTAATGGCGCTGTTGTTAGCGGCCCCAACATGGTTGAAAGGAGCAAATGAACCCAAAAATCCTCTGGTGGGAATTTGGCAATTATGTATTGTTAATCCAGAGACTAAAAGCCTGAAAGCCATCAAAGTGTATAAAATTTTTGATACAAACAACAACGTATCCATTTTAAATGATGAAGTTGAGAAAAACTGTGCGGGACTAATTACCATGCAAGCTAAGTTTCATATGCAATCGGACAGCACTTATATAGAAGACGTTATTTATAATTCTACTAAAGCTTATGACGGAGCGAGAAGTCTGATGAAATATCATATAATTTCATCCGACAATAATGAATTTCTATGCTCTTCCTACCCAACGCCGGATAAAAAGCATAGAATTGGTGAGGTGTGGCGACGTGTTAATAAGGCTCCACAACAAGGAGGTTCGGCAAAACAAAATGAGATCTAGCAGTTTTAAGTGATTTTAATGTTCTCTAATCAAAAGAGTTCCCTAATCTTTATCATTGGATAACGTACGCGTCTTAAAACTTTGAGCGACACTGAAAGGGCCCTGCACTTGCATATAAAAAGATTGAAGGCATCTTTTGTTTTCTTTGCAAGCGTAAGGTGTTTTCAGTGCCCATTTTTTGTAGGGTATGAAAGAATATTTGTGAATGCCGTACTTTTGACTCTTTCTATTTTATTCTTTTGTACATGTCAGGCATGACGCATGTTATTACAAACAGTTTAATTCCTTTTGTGTTGTATCTGGGGTCTCTTGTTGCTGACAAAAACTGCGTAAAACAAACGTCTTAGGAACATTGCGATCTGCTTTGCCAACATTATTTTTGTGACAAAAAAATCAGGGATAGGATTCACATCCAGCCCTGATCAATTCCGGTTAAATAACGCGGAAATAAAAAATACCTTTATAATCTCCTACAAAGATACAATTTCTTTAAATATACAGCCCTATCGTTAGCTAACTTTTTTCGTAAAACACTGCTTTTTATACATAAAATCTTCTTTTAAGACCAGAATTTAACATCCATTACGTGCGTTAGATCCATTCCTGTTTCTCAAAAATGGTTAATTTTATTACTTATTTCATTCCGATTAAGTAAGTGCAAAATAAGTCATTTTGAGATTTCCGTATTTTGAGAACTAATTTTAGCCATGCCTCTTCAGCGAGAATTCGCGCGTCGTAACAGTTCTCTGGATACGACGTTCTAAAAAAGAAAATCAATTTATTTTGTCAAGACATAATGGAAGTATGCTCTGCGGGATAAACGACCTGCGTCTGTGACAAATATATTTTTTTCTGTGACAAGATCTTTTTGACACAAGTCAAATATATTTTTCACTTCAACTGATTTCTTTTCGAACTCCCCGCTGAAGGTTTAAAAGACTCAAACTGACCCTCCTCAAAATGTACAAAGACGCCATCAACTGCTTCTGCTCCAGAACAGCATGGGAAATGAGACGTCTGGTTGAAAAATATCTCCTCTCCGGTGAAAAGCCGTACATTAACAAACGGATGTGAGAAACTCCTGCAGCAGTACTTCGTCTGATATTTAATAACATCAATCAGACTGCGCAGTTAAACCGCGCAATTAAACTGCGCAATCAGGTTGAAGAAGAAATAAAATTTTGAAGAGATGGAAAAAATATAGCTTCTCTTCCCCCCGTACCCCCTATTATAGACACAAATAAAGGAGAGAAAAACATTGCCCCCGAGAAAGGAAAAAGAAGAAAAGGGGTGTATATCGCGTACGTGCGCGCGAGGAATTTTTCAGGATCAAACGAACGGAGAAAGAAGTTTGCATTCAAACGAAAATGAAGAAAATTCGAACGAAAATGAAAATGATCGGAAAGGCTTAAATCCTCTTGCCGCTCGGGGAGCGGAAGACCCAACGGGAAAGATTGCGGCCGCGCGCGCGGAGAAAGAAAAAATCACTTGGCAAAGAGACCATTTTGGGAAGAAGGCTTTGGATTTCTTCTGGCGTCTCTCCCTCCCGGCACGTGGAAAGAATTGTATTTGCGGCGCTGAAAGTGCCGAACTTTCCGGTAATCGCTGGTGCGCAGCACCTGCAGATCGGCATCTCCCCCTCCGTAGTGGGCGCTGAAAGTGCCCTACACAAGGGGTTGCCATGCCCTGACCGGTCTCTTGATTCTGTCTTTGGCTGCTGTTGGGCACTTTCAGCGCCCTGACATTCCTTACATTTTGTCCTATGCCCGTATCCTTTTCGCATGCGGCGCAGGGCCTCGCATGCCCCTTCTAATATAGGTTTTAGATTCTTTCCTTGTGCCTCTCCCTTCCGACACGGGGCAACGCCCCGTCTCTACGAAATACATTTCTTGGAGGGCAATACCCTTCCGACAAAGATTTTTTGGATTCTTTCCTTCCACAAACATCCATGTAAAGACGGGGCGTGCCCCGTCTCGCAAGCAAATATCAACAGGCAAAGGGAAAGAATTGTATTCGCGGGCGCTGAAAGTGCCCTACACAAGGGGTCGCCATGCCCCGGCCGGTCTCTTAATGCTGTCTTTGGCTGCTGTTGGGCACTTTCAGCGCCCCTGTCTGGAGAGAGTCTCGGAGGTCCGCAGGTGCTGCGCACCCGCGGTTACCGGAAAGTTGGGCACTTTCAGCGCCCTGACCATCAACGCTTTTTCTTGTTCCTTCTGGTGTCTCTCCCTCCCGACACGGGGCGCTGGTGTGAGCCCTAAAAGTTGGACCAAAAATTAAGAAACACAGGGGAAAGAATTGTATTTGCGGCGCTGAAAGTGCCGAATATCGGATA
This sequence comes from Bacteroidaceae bacterium, assembly GCA_028709135.1. GTDB lineage: Bacteria > Bacteroidota > Bacteroidia > Bacteroidales > Bacteroidaceae > UBA6382. Next base: position 4,895 of record JAQVXN010000076.1, read on the forward strand.
ACCGCTGGTGCGCAGCACCTGCGGACTGGCATCTCCCCCCCACACAGCGGGCGCTGAAAGTGCCCTACACAAGGGGTCGCCATGCCCCGGCCGGTCTCTTGATGCTGTCTTTGGCTGCTGTTGGGCACTTTCAGCACCCCTGACCATCAACGCTTTTTCTTGTTTCTTCTGGTGTCTCTCCCTTCCGACACGCAGCAGAAATACAAGGTTCTGCATGCCGTCAAACCCTTTGTGGTAAAGTGATCGACGTGTTTTTTGGGAAAAGACCCATTTTACACGACAAAAAACTTGCATTTCGAGAGGCGGATGTGGTACTTTTGTATCGCCAACAAAAACAAAATGATTAAATCTATCATACTTAACAAAAAAAATCCCAAGGACAAGACGAAATCCGCCTACTATCCGAATATCGTCCTGCAAACTTTCGGGAAGTGCAATAGTTTTTACAATGGCATCTGTCAGGAAAGTAGCCTCACCAAACTCGACGAGAAAGGTGCTGTCAGAGCATTCGAAGCACAGGTTATCGGATGCCTTAAAAGGGGCTATTCCGTTTGTTTGACTGAACTGTTGATTTTGTTCTTGACTATTGTTTGGCATGTTCAACGCTCTACACAGAAAGAGCTCCTCAGGTCCGCAGGCGTTGCGCACTCGCAGTTACCTGAACGTTGGGTATCTTCAGCGCTCCGACATCATACACTTGGTTGGGTAACAAGATCTCTTCTGGCTATTACGTCTCATAGAAATCAAAATGAAAAGGGCTTGTTAAATTTGTGTATTTTTACAATATTGCCACAAACAGGAAGGACTTGTATTTGCAGCGCTGAGAGAGCTGAATATCAGGCAACAGCAAATGTGCTGACAGCTGCGGGTGTGCATTTGCCTTCACTACAGCAGGCGCTGAAAGTGGCCAACACAAAGGGGTGGAATGTTTGGGCCAATTTGTGGATTCTGTCTTTGGTTGTTAGTCACAGCCAAAAGCATAACGACAAAAGGCTCAAGACCAATCGCTACAAATTTTGTGATGATTATGTCACGAAAAATTTTAGCGGTGATAGGGCAAAACTTCTCGGGAATCTGGAAAGTTGGTGCTCCGATTTTTTATTTGATGGATACCAAAAGAAATATCATCAAACTGATGGCGATGACATTCTCGGTATGATAGACATAATTGTTCTTCTTGAAAAGGGTTATAAGGGCTACCAGGATGAGATCAACCATAAAAACATAAACATTGCATAACCACATCCAGATGAAATAACTGACACCAGTAGTGAATGCAGAGAGGTAATGAATGTATTTTTGAAAACTGCGATGAAAAAGCGGTGTCATACCACATAAGATGAAACCTCCGACAGAGAAGGATGCTAACAATTCCATACTTTTAACGCGAGAAACAGAAATCCATGGTAATAAGATCAAATCGCCGACAGAGAAACAGAAGATGCTGAAGTAAATATATTTCTTGTTATGATCCAAAAATGTATAACTTGTTTGACTCAAAGATTTAGGCATTCCAAACGTCAAAATGATGTAGATGTTGTAAGCAACATAAACGAATAAAGAACATAGCACCAAACACTTCATATTTTGATTTATTTATGAATGATAAAAACGGCAACATGCACAGATGCAAGTCAGAATGATCTTCAATACATGTCAAATGGTGATAATGGAGATTTTTTGTTTTGGTGCATGGCTTAAAAGCAAACTTACAGAAAAAATATGGTTAGATGAGCCATATATGATTAAAAAAGAGCTTATCCGGTTCTCAAGAGAAGAATTGAAACTCGTAGCAAGAGAAAATGCTATATAAGCTAAACAATATGAACAAGAAAGAGGGATTTGGCGAGGTAAAGAACATTTTGATCAGGAAGTAAAGACTGTATAATCTTTGGCGACATTTTTCTATTAGAAAATAAAATGAGAATACTGATTTCAAATATTGTTGTATTCCATCTAATGTAGTATATTTGCAGATAAACTTAAAAACCGATGACAATGCTAAACAAAAAAATCGAAGAGGCACTCAATGCCCAAATCAATGCCGAAATGTGGTCTGCCTATCTGTATTTATCCATGGCTTCATACTGTCATTCACTGGGTCAAACAGGAATGGCGCGCTGGTTTGAGGTACAGTTTAAAGAAGAACAGGACCACGCTAAAATTCTGTTTAACTTCATTATTCAGCGTAACGGGAATGTGACCTTGACGGCAATCGATGCGGTGCCGACAACATGGGACTCTATTCTGCATGTGTTTGAAGATACGCTGGTTCATGAGGAGGGTGTAACAAAATTGATCAACGATTTGTTTGCGCTGACAACGCAGGAGAACGATTACGCCACACAGAGTATGCTTAAATGGTTTATAGACGAACAAGTAGAAGAGGAGGAGAACGCACAGACCATTATTGACAATTTGAAAATGATCAATGACAATGGCTACGGTCTCTATATGCTGGATAAGGAGCTCGGAGCGAGAGCCTACGTACAGGCTGCACCACTGGCAAATTCCACGCTATAAACTATCGGGTCTCAAATACTTTAAAACCGCCTCTGTTTTTTCATGACAGGGGCGGTTTCTATTTTGCTTTTATGAAAATTCTATTCCACTAAAATCTTTTTCTTCAGGGTACATTTGTTTGGAAGTTCTGCTACGATGATGATCAGACCTTTTGTATTCAAGGCTGGTATCATGCAGTTTGTTGTATTATTTTGACAACTTGCGAGTAAAATGCCGGACGCAGCTTCGTAAACGTAAATTTTACTTTTAGACAAACTGCCGTTGTCCAAACTAATGGAAAAGGGTTGGTTTTTACGAACATTTTCGGGAGTAAGCAGCTTGGGGTTGTTCTGCTTGTTAACCGATTTGATTCCGGTTCCTTGGGCTGAAAGCATTTTCACTCTCATCCACGTCTGGGGGACATCGGGATTTGCGCCGGAGAGATTTTCGTGAACAATAGTGGCAGTGCCGTCATTGTTATGGAGTTTAAACATTGCAGCAAATTCGCCGGCAGTGGGTTCCCCCCCTATTTCGGTCCATGGAATAGCTACTTGAATGGTATAATTTTGTGACATGGGGCGTTGTACGGTGTAAGTGATTTTTGGAGTCCAGTCTTTCCAGACGCTGCCATCGGAATAAGAAGAGGCGCAGACGTTGTTTACGTTCACAAGAATTTTATACAGTCCGGAGACAATTGAAGAAGAAGCTTTTTCTTTCGGATCTAAATAAATTTCAATGCCGTCTGTATCCCATGGGTCACTGCCCGTAGGGGCCACTTTCACTTTACTGTCTTTTACATCAAAGCAAAAATAAA